>JANXXC010000030.1 GCA_025350765.1 Holophagaceae bacterium
CTCCGTCAAGAAGCTGTGCGAACACTGCAAAGTGGTCCGCCGTGAAGGCATCATTCGGATCATCTGCAAGAAGAACCCCAAGCACAAGCAGCGTCAGGGATAAGGAGCATCAATGGCACGTATCGCAGGCATTGACCTTCCTGTTGGAAAGCGCATCGAGATCGCGCTGACCTACATTTACGGGATCGGCCGAGCCAAGGCCCACACCATCCTCACCAAGGCCAAGGTGGATTTCGGCACGAAGGTGCGGGATCTCACCGAGGACGAGGTCGGGCGTATCCGCAAAGTGATCACCACTGACGAGACCGTCGAAGGCGATCTGCGCAAGAACATCAGCCTTGATATCAAGCGGCTGATGGACATTGGCAGCTATCGCGGCCTGCGCCACCGCAAGGGCCTTCCGGTCCGCGGTCAGCGCACGCACACCAACGCGCGGACCCGCAAGGGCAAGCGCAAGACCGTCGCCGGCAAGAAGAAGTAGAGCTGAGGATCCGACATGGCTAAAACACAGACCCGGACCGCCGGCAAGAAGGTGGTCAAGAAAAAGGAAAAAAAGAACGTGCCCCACGGTGTGGTGCACGTCCAGGCTTCCTTTAACAACACGATCATTTCCATTTCCGATCCCATGGGGAACATGCTCGCGTGGGCATCCAGCGGGAACCAGAACTTCCGTGGCACCCGTAAGGGCACGCCCTTCGCCGCCCAGGTGGCTGCGGGCGTGGCCGCCGAGGCCGCCAAGGAACATGGTGTCCGCAGCGCCGACGTGCGCGTCAAGGGCCCCGGCGCCGGTCGTGAGAGCGCCATTCGCGCCATCAACGCCGCCGGCATTTCCGTGACCAGCATCCGCGACGTCACCCCCATCCCCCACAATGGATGCCGCCCGCCCAAGCGGCGCCGCGTCTAAGAGAGGAGACAATACATGGCTCGTTACATTGATGCCGTTTGCCGCCTCTGCCGCCGCGAGGGCATGAAACTCTATTTGAAGGGCGAACGCTGCTTCAAAGAGAAGTGCTCCTTCGAGACCCGCAAGGGCAAGCTCCCCGGCCAGCACGGCGCAGGCAAACTGAAGAAGCCCACCGGCTATGCCCTTCAGCTTCGCGAAAAGCAGAAGGTGAAGCGCATTTACGGTGTGCTCGAAAAGCAGTTCCGCCTCTACTTCCAAAAGTCCGATGCCAAAAAAGGCGTCACGGGCCACAACCTGCTCGGATTCCTTGAAAGCCGCCTGGACAACGTGGTCTACCGCCTGGGCCTCGCGCCCAGCCGCGCCGCCGCCCGCCAGCTGGTCATGCACGGACACGTAAAGGTGAATGGCAAGCGTGTGGACATTCCGTCTTTCCAGACCAAGACCGGCCAGAGCATCGAGCTCGGCGAACGCGCGAAGGCCAACGAGGGCGTCAAGACCTCGGTGGAGACCGCAGCCGGCCGTGGCATCCCCAAGTGGCTGACTCTCGACGGCGGCGCCTTCAAGGGCCAAGTCATCGCGTCTCCCACCCGGGAAGACATCACCCTCGACATCAACGAACAGTTGATCGTCGAGCTCTACAGCAAGTAAGGGAGAGGAAAAGATGCTGAACCTCAGCGATTTCCAGCGCCCGCGCTTCGCCGAAGCCAATCAGGCCAGCCTGAGCGACTCCTACGGCGAATTCGTGGCTTATCCCTTCGAGCGTGGTTTCGCCACCACCGTGGGCCATGCCCTGCGCCGGGTGCTGCTCAGCAGCATCCAGGGCGGCGCGGTCACGCACCTCCGCATCAAGGGTGTGCAGCACGAGTTCACGACGATTCCCGGCGTGTGGGAGGACATCACCCACATCCTGTTGAACCTGAAGGAAGTCCCTTTCAAGCTCCACAGCAGCGAACCCCAAGTCATCACCCTGTCCGCCAAGGGCGAGGGCGTCGTCAAGTCCGGCGCCATTCGCACCAACCAGAACGTGGATGTCGTCAATCCCGACGTCCACATCGCCACCCTCGGCGAGGAGGGCGAACTTGAGTTGGAGATCGTCGTGTCCATGAACCGTGGTTTCATCACCGCGGATCGCAACCACGACGAAACCCTGGGCCTCGGATTCATCCCCATGGATTCGAACCACAGCCCTGTCACCCGCGTGAACTATATCGTCGAGCCGGCCCGCGTGGGCCAGAGCACCGACTATGAAAAGCTCACGCTGCAGGTGTGGACCAACGGCACCGTGTCCCCCAAGGACGCCGTGTCCGACGCCGCCCTGGTGCTCCGTGAACACTTCCTCGTGTTCGCCCGCCAGGACGAGGATTTCGCCGACATCGACATGTCCGCACCGGTCATGTCCGGCGAGCAGGTCAATGCCTGGTTAGGCAAGTCCGTGGAAGAACTCGAACTGTCGGTGCGGGCCAACAACTGCCTGCGCAACGCGAACATCACCACCATCGGCGAATTGGTGCAACGCACCGAGGCCGAGTTGATGAAGACCAAGAACTTCGGCAAAAAGTCGCTGCAAGAAATCAAGGACGAATTGGCCCGCATCGGCCTGTCCTTGGGCATGCGCCTTGAGCAAGAAGTCTAAGGAGCCCACCATATGCGTCATAACGTCGCCGGCAAGCGCCTGGGCCGTTCCAGCAACCAGCGCAAGGCCCTGATGAAGAACCTCGCCATCTCGCTCATCACCCATGAGCGCATCGAGACCACCATCACGAAGGCCAAGGAGCTTCGCAAATTCGCGGAGCCCTTCATCACCCTCGGCAAGTCCGATACCGTGGCCAACCGCCGTCTGGCGATGTCCCGGCTCGGCAACAAGATCGCCGTGCAGAAACTCTTCAGCGAAGAGTTCCGCTCCCGCTTTGAGACCCGCCCCGGCGGCTACACCCGCATCCTGAAGATGGACACCCGCCTGGGCGATGGCGCCGAAATGGCCCTCATCGAGCTCGTGGACTACACCCTGCCTGAACTCGCCGAAGAAACCGACGGCGAATAAGCCACCAAGCAATCAGGAACAACCCGAAAAGCGCCCCGCGAGGGGCGCTTTTTTGTTGGGTAGGATGAAGACAACTGTTCGGAGTCTCCCGTGAGTGAGTTGGAAAGTATCTCCTCCCAGTCCTTGTCTTTTCCGCCGCCTTCAAAATTTTGTGCCACCGCGAACATCCAAGCCGAAGAGGAAGCGGCACTGCGGGCAGCCTTCGATGCGGACTATGAGGGCACCTGGGCGCGGCTGGCGCGGGAAGAATTGCTTTGGTCGAAGCCCTTCACGAAACCCTTTGACGGCGATATCGCCGACCCCCAATGGTTCGGTGATGGAGAGCTGAACGCATCAGTCAATTGCCTGGATCGCTGGATGGGCAGCGCGACGCAGCACAAGGCCGCCTTGATCTTTGAAGGTGAACCCGGTGACGTGCGCACGCTGACCTACGCCCAGCTGCACGGCGAGGTGGCTCGCACGGCCAACGTGTTGCGCAGTCTTGGCGTGAAGAAGGGCGACCGCGTGGCCATCTACATGCCGATGATCCCGGAGCTGGTCATCGCGGTGCTGGCCTGCGCCCGGCTGGGCGCACCGCACAACGTAGTCTTCGGCGGGTTTTCTTCGGAAGCCCTGGCGGGACGTATTCAGGATGCGGGCGCGGAAATTCTCATCACCGCCGACGGTGGCTGGCGCAAGGGCGAGATTCTGCCGTTGAAACTCCTGGCCGATGCGGCCGTTCGGAGTTGTCCTACCATCCGCCACCAGGTTGTCGTGAAGCGCACAGGCCAGGACGTGCCCATGGAGCCGGGGCGGGATCTGTGGCTGGACCAATTGCTGAAGGCCAATGGCCCGGAGGAAGCAGAGCCCATAGCTTGCAGCGCGGAGGATCTGCTCTTTCTGCTCTACACGTCGGGTTCCACGGGCAAACCCAAGGGCATCATGCACAGCACCGCGGGCTACCTGTTGTGGGCGAAGCTCACCGCGCGGTGGGCCTTGGACATCAAGCCTGAAGATCTCTATTGGTGTACCGCAGATGTGGGCTGGATCACCGGCCACACCTACGTGATTTACGGCCCGCTGCAACTGGGCGCGACGGTGTTCATGTATGAAGGCAACGTCATCCACCCCGGTCCCGACCGGGTGTGGTCCCTCATCGCCAAGCACCGCATCAACACGCTCTACACGGCGCCTACGGCCATCCGGACCTTCATCCGCCTGGGGGATGGCAACGTGTTGAAACATGATCTTTCGTCGCTGCGATTGTTGGGCACCGTCGGCGAGCCCATCAATCCCGAGGCCTGGCTCTGGTATCACCGCATCGTCGGGAAAGAGCACTGTCCCATCGTGGATACCTGGTGGCAGACCGAGACTGGCGCGGCGATGATCTCGCCCCTACCGGGCATTCAGACGCTTCCACCCGGCAGCGCCACGCGGCCTCTGCCGGGCATCACCGCGGACATTGTGACGAAAGAAGGGCAGGCTGCTTCTGCGGGCTTTCTGGTCATCCGAAAAAGCTGGCCCTCGCAGTTGCGCGGCATTTGGGGCGACCCGGAACGATTCCGAAAAACCTATCTCGAAGAAATGCCCGGATTCTATTTCGCGGGGGATGGCGCGCGTCGCGATGCCTTTGGCAATTTCTGGATCATGGGCCGCGTGGATGACGTGCTCAACGTTAGCGGCCATCGCTTGGGCACCGCAGAGGTGGAGAGCGCCCTGGTGTCCCACCCGGACGTTGCCGAGGCCGCGGTGGTGGGCCGTCCCGATGCCATCAAGGGCGAAGCCATCGTGGCTTTCGTGACCTTGAAATCGGGTCGAAAAACGGATGCGGAGACCTTGAAACAACACGTGGTGAAAGAGATCGGCGCCCTGGCACGGCCCGAAGAAATCCGCTTCGCCGATGCGCTGCCGAAAACCCGCAGCGGGAAAATAATGCGGCGCTTATTGCGCGATCTTGCCCGCGGTGAAGCGTCGAGCGGCGATACCTCCACGCTGGAAGATCGCGGCGTATTGGAGCGGCTGCGCGCCAGCGGGCCCGATGAAGACTGAACCAGAATCCCAAAAACGCAGGCGTCATAATCCATGGGTAGGCGCGCTGCTGCTGCCTTTCAGCTATGGCTTGTTTTGGCTGGCGGGACGACATTCGGAACTGGTGGAGCGCCATTATTCGGAGCGGATCTTTCCCCTCCTGACGCGACTGACTTCCTGGCCGGGGCGCCTTATATCCGGGTCATTGGGTGAGATATTGCTGCTTATCGTACTGGCGGGAATTTTCTTTTCAGTGGCAACCCTGGTGCTGGCCGGGATGAATGGCGCGCCCAATTTCGGTAGTTTGTTATGGCGGCGCGTGGGTGGATTCTTGGGGTTGCTGGGGAATCTCTATTTCTGTTTTTTGATATTCTGGGGCTTGAATTATTCGCGTCCGCCCATCGCCAAAACCCTTGGCTGGCCCACCGAGAAGCCCACCCTACTTGAATTACAGGGCCTTTGCGAAGAACTCAGCGCCGAGGCCAATTTGCTGCGCCGGAATCTTCCTGTCGATGAACGCGGCGTGCTGCGCGTGGATCGCGAGGCGGTGCTAGATCATCGAAACGAAGGCTATGAGCGGCTTTACGGGATGTTGGCGCCGGTGGTGCCAACCGTTCTACGCCCGCCAAGCCGACCCAAAACGGCTCTCTTCAGCGCCCTGATGTCCCGCTCGCTGACCTACGGGATGTACATTCCGTGGACCGGTGAAGCCATCCTGAATCGCAGTACACCCTCACCCGCATTGGCGTTTAGCGTCTGCCACGAGATGGCTCACCAGCATGGCATCGCGCGGGAAGACGAAGCGAATTTTGTGGGCTACCTCGCTTGCAGACTGCATCCCGACCCGCTGTTTCGATACTCTGGCACGCGCGCCGCCTTAGGGGAATCCCTGAATCAGCTGTGGAGCGTGCGGCCCGAGGCCTGGAAAGAGATTCGCGCTTCACTCGATCCCGGCGTCCTAGCGGACGAGGCCGCTGAGACCTCTTGGCTGCGGGAGCATCGCGGGAAATTCAGTGAAGTCCAAGGCCAGGTTTACGACGGCTATTTGAAGGCCCAAGGCCAAAGTGACGGGGCCCGCAGCTACGGCCGCGTGGTGGATCTACTGATTGCAGAGAGACGGATGAAGAACGTGAAAAGGCCCTGAGCCTCTGGCGGCTCAGGGTTCTTTGAAAGGCTGGCAAAGGCAGGCTGTGGTGATCGGCAGATCAGCGCGTTGTGAGGCCACGTCAAATTGCCGCTTGGCCGCCACTGCTTCCCGTTTTCGCGCCAAGGATTTCAAGGCCTGCCACCTTCCTTGCAGGGACCAGACGTTGTGGGGCCAGCGCGCAAGATCCGCATCAAAGGCCGCCAGAGCTTCACCTGGCTGAGCGGCGCGGAGGAGCGCGGCGCCCAAGGCCTGGCGCAGGGGTTGAATCCAGGTGGGGGGTTCGTGGTACTTGAGCGCGTCCTCGGCCTCTACCCCCGAACGTAGGCTCCTCAGCCCTTCATGAACTTTCCCTTCCGCCAACAAAAGTTCGCCTTCCAAAAGAAATTGCGCCACGGCCAGCGCATCCTTCGCGCGATCCCGCTTGATCAATGCGTCATCCGGGACAGCGCCAAGGCTCGCCTTGAATTTTTGTTCCTCGTCCCGCGCTTCACTCAAACGGCCTAGCGCGGTAAGCGCAACGCCCCGGTCCGCGTGGCGCAGGGCTCGGGCGATGGGAAAGGTTTCGAACGGCTCAGGAAGCGCGAGCAGTTCTTCCCATTTTCCAAATCGCTTTCTCGCCTCAAAGGGCATGGCCAAGTACCAATCCATGCGCACGGCCATGGTTTTCAAAGTCTCGGGTGGGATGACTTCCACGATGGAATCCATCGCCGCGATGGCCTTGGCGGATTGCCCGGACATCATGGCGGCGAAGCCCAGCATGTGATGGTTGTGGGCCATGTAGCCGGGCTGGAGCCCCGAAGCCTGCCGCACCTTCAAGTAGGATTCGTCGGCGCGGATGGCGGCTTCGTTGGCTTCGACGGCCAGCTGCCAATGTCCGAGCAGCACATCAATGTGCGAAGGCATGTGGGTCATGTGCCCGAGGCCCGGTTGCAGGTGGCGCAGCCGATTCGCCATGGGCAGCGCACGAGCGGGCGTCGGCGACATTTCCCAAAGGTGGATGGAAAGATGTAGGGCTTGAGGATGATTGGGATGCCGCAGCAGAACCTCATCCAGCACCTCAGCGGCTTCCAAGGTTTCGGTTTGGGGATGGCCCTTCCCATCCCAGGGGCTCCAGGGATGAAGCAGCAGGAGCGATTCCACGAGGAGAACGCCCACCTGCGCGTCGCCGCGTTGTTGCTCCCAGGCCCTGCGCATGGCCTCCGAGTAAGCGCGATCCCGTGCGGGCCAATCGTCAGCGTTGGGCACGGAAAACCGGATGCCCGCCGCATCGATCAATCGTTTATCAGGGGCCGAAGTGGTGGCGGAAAGTGAAGCGGCTTTTCGCGCCGCCTCAAACCCAGCCTTGGCGCGGGTTTCATCCATGCCCGGGCGGTTGATGTGCGGGCCCTGAGCCGTGGCCAATCCCCACCACGCCATCGCGCAATTCGGATCCAGGCGAGTGGCCTCTTCAAAGGAACGGATGGCCTCTTCGTGATTGAAGGCGTAAAGAAAGGCTAAGCCCTGATCGAAGTAAGCCTGCGCTTCCGCCGAAGCCGTGTTGACCTTCCAATGCAGGCCGCCGAGCCCTTTGAAATGATGCGGTTCTTGAGCGATCAAGGGCGCCAAGGACAACGCAAAAAGGAGGGCACGAGATGCGCAGGACGATGCTATCGACATTCGGATTCTCCCCACGCTAAAACACGATGATATTCAGCAGAAACACGGCAAGCAAAAAAAAGCCCAACATCCCTTTGCCGAGCCCCCCCACCAACAAGCCCAAAGCCGCGCCAGCACCCGATTTTAGGGCCTGCCTGAAAGTTCGTTTCGAAATCAGCCATTCCCCTAGCAGCGCACCCACGAAGGGGCCGAGGAGAATGCCGGGCAGCGCGAAAAAGATGCCGATGATTTCGCCAAGAAGGGCCCCGTAGATACCGGCCTTGCTGGCTCCAGCCAGCTTCGAGGTGAAGGCGGTGGCGGCAAAATCGAGGATATAAGCGAGGACCGCGGTGACGATAAAAACTGCGACGGTCCACCAACTGAGGACCTCCGGCAGCATGAGTTTATGGATGATGACGCCCAGCGCCATGATCGGCAGGCCCGGGATGATGGGGAAAAAGGCGCCCACGAAACCCACCACCAACAGCAGGATGCAGATGGGCCAGGCCAAGTACGAAATCCATTCAGCGCCCATGGGGGCTGGCTTCGGGGGCATATTTGGCGGACAGTTTGAGAAGGGTGTTCATGCCCCGCAAGGTTGACTTCGCGTGAATTTTTTTCTCGATCACCGCGTTGGAAATGACGGACTCGCTCTGCCTCATCCTTGAGAGCCAATAGATCTCGCGGCCATGGATGTGGAAATGATCGGTGCCGGTGCTCAAGGACCGCAGCGCTTGGGTGGCCCCCTCTTCCAAGGGTTCCGCCAGGAACGCGACATTGAGCGCCACCGCGGATTTCAAGGCTGAATCGCTGAAGGCCTGATGGCGCGCGGCCGCCGTGACTTCGGCATCTGTTCTGATGAAGGTGGCGACTTCAAAGCCAAAGGATTCGCGCAGATGCGCTTCGATCCTGCGTTGCAGAGCCGCCACGTTTTTCGATTTCTCGCTGAAGATCACGTTGCCGCTGGCGATGAAGGTCTCCACTTCGGAAAATCCCAGCGCCTCGAAGAGGGTCCGCAGATCCGCCATCTTCACGGTGTGGCCACCCACGTTGATGGCACGCAGAAAGGCGATGTATCGGGTCATGGATGGATTTTTCTAGACGCGATCAGGTTTTGGGTCATGCGAATCAATGGAAAACCCTAGCACTCTATGGAACGCAACATCCATGAGTTTCGGAACAGGGCGGGGTGTTGAGTTTTCTTCAAAAAATTCAATGCATGATCCGGCTGAAGCGCCGGAATATTTACTCTCCTACCCACAGGCGGAAGCACTCGGATCGCAGCATTGGGGCGTGCCGGGAAACTCCGCTAAGTTGAATTAAACCCTCCAAGGAGACCTACTTGAAATTCTACCCCCCCCCCACTAATCCTGGCCCTAGCTGCGGCCACTGGAATTTGCGAAACCCTTAGCGGCCAAGGGATGCCCCCAACCCCGCTCGGGAATGGCGCACAAGCGCAATTCCTCAATCTTGCAAATCCGGATACCAGCGCAGAGAAGATTGCCATCTACGCCAAATATTATGAGAGCGGTTCTTTCTCCCTCACTTCTACGGTGGGTTCTTCCAGCCCTGCCCTGATGCCTGGGGAAGGGTCCACCTTGGTCAGGCAACTCCTGCTCGGGGATGACCTGGTCCCGAGTTCCCACATCATTGCGACGACGACCCTCACGGAAGCTCAGGCGATCGCGGCAGGTGTTCCGCAAAATGTCATCGATAACCTTCACGCGGATGCAACGGGTCTCATCCGGTACTACCAATACCGCTACGTGAACGGCATTATCCCCCCTACGACTCCAGCCCAATACCATGCCACCGCCTCAGCAAACATCACGGTACTCCCAGCACTGGGGGCGGACCATGGGGTGGTGACCATCCAAGACACACTCGGCTACAAACGCTACTTCTCGGTTCCCTTGAGCCCAGGGAACCCCGCCACGGTCACCGTGGACGGGATGGAGGCCGGCGTCGCCACCTTCAACGTCCAGCTCATGGTTTCGGGCGTGGCTGTGGCAAACGGATTCAAGAAATACGCACTCCCGAAGAACCAGGTACGAAGCATTTCATTCCCCGAAAGCGGACCCTCTGCGGCATACCCCTTGGCCCAGATCTCGCGCGTGCTTCTCACTCAAGCCTCTCAGAATGACGAAGGGACTGGGGTCATCGTCGCGGGCCGTGAAGCGATGCTCCAAGCCTTGTTTTGGGATCCCCAGGGTCGGGCTGGTTACGCCACGATCTCGGCTCGAGTGAATCTTCCAACAGGTGGATCCCAGCCCCTTCCCATGGGATTTCCTATGGGAGTTGGTGGATCCGCTTATTTCGCCAATATTGACCTCACGACTGATGTCGTTGTGCCTCCCCAATTGGTTCAGCCGGGCGCCACCTTCACCATCGAAGCCAAGCTTTCCGATGGCACAGTCCTGAGTCGCATTTATGCACCCAATATTCAGCAGGGCAAGAGAGTTACCATCCACGTGTTTGAAGTGAGTCCTGGCCCGGGTTTCAGTGGCGCGCCGGTGGCCCGGAGCGAGACGGCCATGCGAAGTCAGTTGGTGAGCTTCGCGGAGAATCAGCTACCAGTCTCCGGTTTCGACATAGATATCCGGCCGGGAATTCCTTGGCCTCCCTCGAATCCCGGTACCCCCTGGAGTGATCCAGGGTATAGCGCATCTGATCTCGCCAATCTCGCAGGGTTCATGGATCAGGTTGCGGCCGCAGAGGGGCATCCCCGGACCGACGGGAACGTTTATGTGGCCATCATTAACGGCCGTTATGCTCAGACAAGCACAAGGGGATTTACGGCTGGCAAAGGGTTCCCCGGCATCGCTATGTTTATGTTCGACCAGGAAAATTCTCGGCACACGTTGACCCATGAACTGGGCCATGCCCATTGGCTTGGCCACGCGCCGAGTCCAGGGGCCACCAGCATTCCAACCCCATTGATTGGGATTACCCCTATGGCGGAGACGGCATGATCGCCTTCGCGCCTTGGGGCGGCTCCGCAGGATCATACCTCCCGACCACAGACAGGGATCTCATGGCCTATGGTGATTACCATTACCAATGGATCAGTGACTTCAATTGGGCCCGGTTTTTCGAGCGGACCTATGATTCTGGGCTTCCTTTCTTGGCAGCCCAAGGGTCCTTGGCTCCCACGGTTTTGGTTTCCAGGATCAAGGCTGGGGGCCCCTTAATCATCGGTTCCAAGGAAGCCCAAGCCCTTGCGGACTATGTAGACGCTGTTCATACCTTTGGCTGTGGGGCCATGACCCGAGAGGAGTTGGACGTAGCCAAGGCCCAGGCACGCCAAGTGCCGGTCTCCCCGATTCCGGCAAGCCCGGCGGGCAAACCCCAGGTGATCGTGAAGACCCTTGCCCGTCCCAAGCGTGAGATCACAATCTACAGGCGATACAGCCCCTCTGAATTGGAACGCCTGTTAGAACTGCCTGAAGCCCCTCGTGGGGGGAAGCGATGAAAAACCGTCCAACCTGGGTAATCTTGACCCTCATGCCTTTGTTTCTCGCCTGCCCTGGTCCAGGGGAACCAGGTAGGGGAAGCGATGATACAAGACCCACCACTTACGTCGCCCAGATCCTCCCTCCCCAGGTCTTCATTCCTCCGGGCGGCAACCGGTGGAGCATGAACGCGTCCGTGACGCGACAACCCGACAACTTAGAGCTTGTCCGTAAATTATTCGAGGCCGCGCTGGGAGCGCCGGGCGAGCGAGGCAAGGCAGCCGACCACGGCATATCGTCTATACGCCACGGGAGGCTAACGCAGCATCGCGAAGCCCGCCGCCCCAGCCCGAAGGGACGGGGCCAGCCGCGCGCAACGCGGCGTCACCGGCCTTGCGCGTATAAACTATATGCG
>JANXXC010000084.1 GCA_025350765.1 Holophagaceae bacterium
CAACGCCGTGACCGAAAAAACCCGCTCCCTCGCGGAGCAAATGCGCCCCCTATGAGCCTTGCCATCCAACCATCGCTACCCTTTCTAACGGAGTCCCCCATGTCCCGCCTTCCCACCATCGATCCGGCCACCGCCAGCGGCGCCGCCAAAGACCTGCTCGAAAAAACCCAAGCCCAGTTGGGGCGCGTTCCAAATCTCTACCGCACCATGGCCAACGCGCCGGTGGCGCTGGAGGGCTATCTCGCCTTTCGTGCGGCGCTTCAACATGGCCAGTTGAGCCATCGCTTGAGGGAGCAATTGGCCCTTGTGGTCGCCGAAGCCAATGGCTGCGGATACTGCGTTTCAGCCCACGTTTTTCGCGGGACCAAAATCGGAATTTTGCGGGAAGAACTCGAAGCCAATCGGCAAGCGGAAGCCAGCGATTCCAAGACCGCCGCGGCCCTGCGATTCGCCCACGCCGTGGTGGCCAGGCACGGGGCTGTATCTGATCTGGAGCTGGACATCGCACGGGCCGCGGGATGGAGCGACGAAGAAATTTCGGAAATCGTCGCCCACGTCGCGTTGAACGGATTCTCCAACGCCTTCAGCCATGTGGCCCAACCGGAGTTGGATTTTCCGAACGTGGAGTTGGTGCAACATGCCTGAGCCACTTCAAGCCGTCACTTACGCAGATCCAGCTCCGACACCAGTCTTCCAGCGCTTCGCGGTGTCGAACCTGCCCTTCGAAGCGACGCTAACCCGGCTGAAAGAAGCCATCCAGGCCGAAGATCTTTGGCTGATCCACGAGATCAATCCGCAGATGCTTCTGGAGCGCGGCGGATATCGCATTCATGCCACGCGCCAGCTTCTGTTCTTCCACCCCCGCTACATGGTCCGCCTCTTGGAAAAGGATCCGAACGCGCTGGTGGAAGTGCCCTTGAAGCTGATCATCATGCAGATGCCCGATGGCTCCGTGACGCTGCGCCATCCCGACGTGGCGACCGCTTTTGCACGCTACAAAGGACTCGAAGCGTTGGGCATCGAACTGGAAATCATCTGCCAAAGGCTGATGGCCTCCGTGATCGCCGTAAGTGAAACCTGAGACAAAAGGGGCGCGCCTTCCCATGAGTGCGTGCCAAAAGAGGTTGTCAAGCAGATGCAGGAATCTTCCAGCCATCAGAGTGCGTCGCGCTGCAAGGCCTGCACACCCGATACTTGCGGCGATCCAGCGCCGCCGTAGAAGCCTTCTTGCAGCGGCTCTAGGACCGGAACAGCGGCGCGTAACGGTCGCGGTGATAGTAGGCGATGAGGCCATTGGCGATCACCAGGAACACGGCAAACGGAAGGCCTTCAGGTCCCATGAACGCATGGACCAGCAGGATATTCACGATGATGGGCGCGATGAGCACCGAAGCCAGGGGGACGAAACGACCGGAGACAAAGGCCAGGCCGCAAACCAGCTCGATGACTTTCACGGTGGGCATGAGGTAGCGCGACGCCTCCAGCCCGTCGTTAAAGACCTTCATAGCCCCGGTCAACGGCGGCGGCGTGATGAGTTTGAAAAGATAAGTGATCGAGGCAAACAGAAAGAGCAGCCCCATGAGCGTGCGCAAAATGATCACGGTGATCTTCAGTCCCTTGCTGGGGACGGCGGCTTCAGGGGACATATCTTGCTCCGGAATAAGTTGGAGGATGTGCACGTGAATTCTGGCCCTCATCTTAGGCGAAGGCATCCGCCCGCGGCGTCGAGTTTCTTTCGCAGACCCCGCTCAGCCACCACACTGGGTCAGAATCACCTATTCGCCTATGAAGAACTCCGGTTGGGGCAAGAGCGACGTTGCTGGGAGGCAGAGTAGGCCTCAGCCTCATACGGTCCTTTGGGAACGCCCGATTCTTGGACATACTGACCGACTCTTAAGAGCTGCCATGCTTCGGTCCCTACCTCTGAGCCCCATTCCCTTTGAGTCTTCTCAAGGCAGTATGTGTGCGCCCGAGCGCTGGTCATGAAAGAACCCACAGCCCGCAGCAAGATCAATAAGCTGCTGGAAACCGCTGGCTGGCGCTTCTTCCCAGATGCCCATGGTCCGGCCAAC
>JANXXC010000116.1 GCA_025350765.1 Holophagaceae bacterium
CCACGCCAACCCCGGGCAGCAGGGGATGGGCGCCGCCGGGCATGATGGCGCGGATCATGGGCACTTCGACATTGGTCTGGGTGGTGGTGCGGCCCGAGCAGGTATCTTCGGCGTCCGCCGCGCCGCCCAGATCTCCTTCCCAGATGTAGCTGAAGCCGCCGTACTGGATGAGCAGCGCCACGGAAAAATCGTTCTCGTTTCCGGCGGAATAGTTGGTGCTGCTCCCGAGCACGAGGCCGTTGGCGGCGATGCAGGTGGCCTTGGCGCCGCCGCCCAAATCGAGCACGGTGCCAGGCGTGATGGCTAGGGCCCCCACGGCGCCTTCCCAGGTCAGGGCCGTGCTGTCACCGCCGGTGGAGCCGTTGAAGTAATTCAATGGGGCGTTGAAGCCGGCCGAGTTCACGTCCTTCAGTCCACCGGCATGGTCCAGGTGGTTGTGGCTCAGGACAATAATGTCGAGACTGGTGATGCCCTTGGCCCTCAGGTAGGGCACGACTTTGGCGGTGCCTTTGCCCACGTTGCCGGCATCTAGCAGCATGTGCTTGCCCGTGGGGCCTTCGACGAGCACGCAGGAACCCCAGCCCACGTTGATGGTGTGAATTTTGAGATCCCCGCCCAAAAGCGCTAGGGAAAAGCCCATTCCAGCAAGGAGGGCCAAAGAATTGCGGAAGCGGTGCGGGAACATTCGGATCTCCACGGAGCGGATTCCGGCGGTGAATTCCGGAGTCCGCGGGCGCAGACCTCCGGCGGGCTTCTCACCGGTGAGAGGCCATTTGGACGGGATGACGCTGATTCGGAAAAAGGGCCGCGGCGTCAGCGCACCGCACCTAGAAAGAGACCAACTCCTTAGGGCTTGCCTTCATCATTGAGCTGGCCCACTTCAGCGAAAAATCAATTTTCCTTGATAGTTCTTAATCTGGATTGATCGCGGTTAAGCGGTCTTAACAGTTGTGAATTGTTGGTTGCTTAGGGGTGCTCTGGCTGGGTCTCCGCCGACCAGAAATAGCCGCCGCGGCCCACGCGGCCTACGGTGACAATCCATTCCTGGGGGCCACCTTCCGCGAGTTTCTTCCGGAGATTGGCGATGTGGACGTTGAGGGTGCGCGGGGCGACGATTTCCTCCTCGCCCCAAGCCAGTTTCAAAAGCTCTTCGCGGCTGAAGGGGATTCCCGGGTTGGCGGCGAGGATTTCCACCAGGTGGAATTCCAAGGCGGTCAAATTCAAAGAGCGGCCCGTGAGGTACACCTGCTTGCGCAGACGGTTCACGAGGAAAGGGCCCGTCCGCAGCGCCGATAAGGAAGAGGCGCCGAGGGCCGAGCCTTGGGTCCGTCGGAGGATGGCGTGGATGCGGGCGATGAGCTCCAGGATCGAGAAGGGCTTGACCAGGTAGTCATCCGCGCCAAGGTGCAATCCCCGAATGCGGTCATCCTCGGAGCCCCGGGCCGTGAGCATCAGCACCGGCACGGTATCGCCAGATTGGCGCAGCAGATGCAAAACCTGGAAGCCGTCTAAGCGAGGCAACATGAGATCGAGCACGATGAGGTTCGCGGGCCGGCGCCGAAGCTCTTCGAGGGCCAGGTTGCCATCACCCACCGCCGCGACGCTGAAGCCCTCGAAGGTGAGGTTGTCGGTGATCAGCTGCCGGAGCGTGGGCTCATCTTCAATCACGAGAATGTGAAGCATCAAGGGTTCCTCTGGCCTGGAGTATGACAATCAGGCGCGGCCATTTCAGCGAGCTATCCCTAGAGTCACCGTCAGGCCTTCGCCCGGCTGGCTTTCCAGATCCAAGCCCCAACCTTCCTGGCGTGCCACTTGGAACAGAAGGCTGAGGCCGAGGCCCTGGCCTTCGTGGCTGAATCCCTCCTGGCCAGATTCGCGGAGGCGCAGAAAGGGTTGCCCTAAGACTGCGAGCGCGGCAGCGTCCAGGCCCGGCCCTTGGTCTGATATCTGGATTGCGATCCCCCGCCCCGTGGACCTGGAACGCAGGCGCACCTGGCCCTGTCCGTGGTGGTAAGCATTCTCTAACAGGGTCTGGAGGGCGCTATGGAGCGAGTCGCGGTGGGCGCGGCCGGGTTCGTCCGACAGATCAGTGGCCAAGATCCGCCCCGCTTCCTCGAAAGCCTGGATCCATTCGTCCGCGACGACCTGCAGCCAGTTCCGCGATATCTCTTGCCGGTCCTCATGCCCTTGAGAACCGTGAATGGAGACGAGGGCCCGCTCGATGATTCGGGTGAGGTCATCCACTTCCTGTCCGAGCCTCAAGAGTTCCTCGGCCGCATGGCGGGCATCAAGGCGGCCCATGCGCAGGCTGTCGCAGCGGAGCTTGTGCAGGGCCAAGGGCGTCTTCAGGCTGTGGGTGAGGGAGGCGAGTCGATCCGCCGTTAGGGAATCCCGGCGGCGGCCCGCATGGCGGAAAGCCAGGCCCAGGAGAAAGCACAGCACCACGGCGAAGACGCCGGCTCTTACCCGCCATACCTGAACTTCCACTTGCCGGTTCCAACTCTCTCCGACCTCGGGCCAGGGCTGGCAAACCAACTCCCAGCCGGGCCCCAGATCCGTGCTGATCCAGGAAGCGTTCCAGTTTTTCATGGACGAGCCCGGCCAAGTCTGGAGGTTGGGCGGCTCAAAGGCCGGAGAATGGGGCGGCTCGGACTTGTCTTTGTAGTGCCAGACCCCCACCCTTGATCGGGGATGGGGCCCCAGGGCCAGGCGCAAGTGGGCCTCCACCTCAGGGCTGCCAATGCGCCATCGCTTGATGAAGATCCAAGATCTCCCCACGAGTACCAGGGAAGGCATGGTCCCGGCGTCAGGATCCAAGGCCGGTGGGGGGTGCCACTTGGGGAGGCTCTCCGCCTCGGCTCGCTTCGCCCATTGCAGGTAGCGGTCCCGCAGGGGGCCGCTGGATGCTGCGAACCCCTCGCCCTCCCGGATCCATACGGGAGAAGTCCTTCCCCGGGGGATCACGGCGCAGAGGGTCGGGTTTGCGTCCAGCAGGCCCCGCACTTCGGCGGAGCCCGAGGGGAAACCGCTGGGTAGGCTGGGCTGAAACACAAACAACTTCTCGATGGCATCCGCTTCGCCTTGGACCCCGTCATTCCAAGCTACGTAGAGCCGTTGCTGCTGTTCCTGCCGCCAGACCCCCGGCGCCAGCCAGAGCAGGCAGCCCAAAGCCGCCAGGGAGAGGAGCGTGAACAGAGCGCCCCCCCACCGCTGCATCGCCCGCACCCAGGGTGCGCCCCAGAGGGAGCGGGAAGTGGGTTGAAAAGGTGTAACGGTCCGGTGAGGCATGCCTTGTCATTATCACCGACAGCGGGATGCGGCTCCCCTCTCATGCTCAAATGGGGGCGAGGTCTTCCATGCTCATCTCCCGCGAAATGGTCCTGCAGCAGGACATCGGATTGAACGCCGCGCTCTTTGGCGGCGGCATGATGGCGCGCATGGACAAGGTGGCGGGCATCTGCGCGGGGCTGGTGTCCCACAACCGCATCTTCGTGACGCTGAAAGTCTCGGAGCTGCAATTCCATAGCCCCGTGCGGGCCGGGGACATCATCGAGTTCTATGCCACGGTCACCCGCGCGGGCAACACCTCCATCACCGTGCAGATTGAAGTGAGGGTCTACAGCCCCGTCAGCAACGCGCGCCGCGATGTGACCAGCGGGGAATTCGTGATGGTGGCCGTGGACGACAACAGCCGCCCCGAGCCCATCCTTTGGAAGCCTGACATGCTCAAAGAGGCCAGCCCCAACGCCCAGGCCAAGGAAGACCAAGCCCAGGGTGGCGCCACCGCATCCAAGAAACCCAGACGGAAAAATGCCTGATCTCATCCCCGCTCATCTCGACCACCGCCGCATCTGGTCGGACTTCGACTACTGCTATCCGGTGATCTCCCGGCGCTCCAAGGGCGTGTCGCTGGGGGTGAATCTCAATCCCGACAAGGTGTGCAATTTCGATTGCGTGTATTGCGAAGTGGACCGCACAACGCCGGGTAAAAGACGCGACATTGATCTCGATCAATTGGAGCAGGAAATGGCGGCCCTGCTGGATCTCACGTTGGATGGCAGCCTCTTCACCTTTTCGCCCTTTGATTCGGCGGGCCCTGAGCAACGGCGGCTCAATGACATCGCCTTCAGTGGCGATGGGGAGCCCACCACCGCCAAGGAATTTCCCGAAGCCGTGGAGCGCATCGCGCACCTCAAATGGCAGCGGGGATTGCAGGACGTGAAGCTGGTGCTCATCACCGATTCCAGCCGACTCCAGGCGCGCGAAGTGGTGCAGGGACTGGATACGCTCATGGCCAACAATGGGGAGATCTGGGCCAAGCTAGATGCGGGCACCGAGGCCTACTACCAAGAAATCAATCGGACTTCGATTCCCTTCAGCCGTATCCTCGAAAATATTGAAATTACGGCGAGACTGAGACCTATTACCATCCAATCTCTTTTCCTGAGCTGGAAAGGGAAGGGGCCTTCAACTGAGGAAATCGCGGCCTACTGCGGATGCCTGGGGCGCATCCAGGGGATGGGGGGTCAGCTTCAGGGCCTTCAGCTCTACACCGTGGCGCGTCCCACGCCGGAGCCCGAAGCGAGGGCACTGAAAGCGGCGGAATTGGATGCCCTCGCCGCCCAGGTGGCGGAGGCCCTACCGGGCCTATCCATCGAGGTCTTCTATGGGCCCGAAGGCCCCGAGGAACATACCGTTGTCTAAGAATGCCTGGCTGGGAACGCTTCTGCTGCTGGCCCTAGCCTGTGAGCGTAAGGCCGCCCCGCCGAAGGCCGATCCCGACACGGCGCGAATGCCCCAGGTCATCTCCCAAGTGCGCTTGGTGGCCGTGGGAGACATCATGATGCATGGGGATGTGAAGCGGGCCGCCGTCGAGTCGCCGGACCAGAAAGAGGCGGGTTTTCCGAGCCTTTGGGCGGACGTGCTGCCCATCCTCAAGGATGCGGACATCGCCTTCGGGAATCTGGAAACCCCCGTGGCGCCGCGCACCGGGAATCCCGGCGTGCCCTTCCAGTTCAACGCGCCGGCGAGTCTGCCCCAGGCCCTGCGAGCCAGCGGATTCACGGTGCTCTCCACCGCCAACAACCACGCCTTCGACCAGGGGGCCGACGGGGTGAAGGAGACCTTGGAGCGATTGCAGGGGGCCGGTCTCGTAGCGGTGGGGAGTGGCGACACCCAGGCTGTGGCCGAGCAGGTTAAGATAATTGAAAAGAATGGTATCAAAATCGCTTTTTTGGGCTTTACGGACATCTTCAATATTGATTTGAACCGGAAGGCCACGGAACCCTGGGTCCGGGCCCTGGGCCTCGAAGCATCCAAGGTTGCCGTGAAGGCCGCCCGATCCCAAGCCGATGTGGTGGTGGTGAGTCTGCATTGGGGCAATGAGTACCAACATGAGCCGACCCAGCGCCAGCGTGATATTGCCAAGGGCCTCGTGGAGGCCGGGGCGGATTTGATCCTCGCGGCCCACCCCCATGTCTTGCAGCCCATCGAGCACCTTGAGGCCGGAGGCCGGAAGGCCATCGTGGCTTTTTCACTTGGCAATTTCATCGCCAATCAGGATCGTTTCTACCGCGCCGATCTTTTTCCGGTGGCGGGTGGTGACAATCGAGACAGCGCTGCCCTCAGGGTGACTTTTTCGAAAGAGCGAGATCTGGCGGGACAGGAGAAGGTAAAGCTGAGAAACGTGAGTTATGAGCCCCTTTGGACCGAGAACAATGCCCGGAAAATGCGGGAAGGAAGGGCTACGCGCCGGGAGCTTCACATCTTGCGGGTGAACGCGGCCCTGGAGCGGGCCCGTAGGGATGTTGATCGCCTCAATGATCCGAAATCCATCGCTGAAAATCCATCCCAGCGCCAGGCGCTCATCGAGGCCCAGGAGAGCTTCCGCACCCTGCTTTTGCGCAAGCGGCGCATCGCGGGGATCCTGGGTTCTGAATTCGAGGCGCAATGAAAACCAGAGCGGTCAGGACAGCATTTCTATCGAGCCTCACGGGTTTAGCCGTGGCCTTTTTGATGGCTTGCGCCGGGGGACAATCCTCGATGCCCTTGGCGGTGCCCGATGTGGAACTGAGCCTCGAGCCTCTATCCATTTCCATGGCGCCGGGCACCTCGGCGCAGATCAGCCTCACGGCCCATCCCCTGGTGGGATTCAAGGGCACCGTTCAACTATCGGTGGATCCGAAGGGCAGCGGGCTGGAGGCCTCGGTATCGCCAGCCGTCCTCACCATAGGCCCTGCCGATGGCCACGCGCTGGTCACGGCGCGGGTGCCGGAAACCGCGGGCCCCGGGGAACACCTGCTCTGGGTCCATGCTCAAGGCACCTTTGGCCAGCACGATTTCCCCTTCAAGGTGGTCGTGCTTCCGGCCCGCATTCTTCCAGTTTTCACCTTCTTGAATTTCACTCAGGCAAATTTGAATCTGATGGCTTTCAAGGATGGCGACAAGCCTTGGCGATTGTTGGAGGGCCACGACGGAACTTACGGCGCGGCGGTCACCGATCCGGCGGGGCGCTATGGATTGGCTTACGGCTACACGTGCGCCATCCGCTCTTTCCGCTCCTATCAAATGAACTACATCTTCCAAACCTTGAAGGAGTCGGCCTCCCTCACGGTCTATTTCATCTGCGATCCGCCCCCCAGTCCGGATCCCATTTTGTATTCCCTCCAGGGCCGCATCCGCGGCCAGGGCGCGGGTTCCGGTTACCTCGTCACGAGCGCCGCTACCTTGAGCTTTCAAGGCGGTGCGGACAGCTACCTAACCCAGGTGTTGAAGGGCAAGGGGGACCTAGCGGGCTGGACCTTCACCAATGGACTTAGCGAATATCCCACTCGATTCTTCCTGGATCGCG
Source organism: Holophagaceae bacterium (assembly GCA_025350765.1). GTDB lineage: Bacteria > Acidobacteriota > Holophagae > Holophagales > Holophagaceae > JANXPB01. Next base: position 6,851 of record JANXXC010000116.1, read on the forward strand.
GACGGGACGCCCAAGAAGACGCGGTGCGCAATGTGGATTTTGCCCTCGATGGATTCGATCCGGGGGCTCCGCACGCCATCAGCTACGGCCCCGTGGGGAGCGATGAACACATCCAGGGCGCGGTGCGCTACTTCACCGCCGGTGGGCAATACCTTGGCCTGGCCAACGGCGTGGCGCCCTCTTCCTACGCGGTCTTCCCCTCCGAGCAGAGCCTGCCGGGAGATAGCTACGGCTATGCTTTTGGCGCCTTTGGAAGCGGCCATTCCGAGACCGTGTACGGAGGTAGCAAATCTGATCCAGGGGCCCTGTCGATCCAATTTCCCACCATCGTGCCCCCCATCCAGGTGGATTGGCAAAAAATTACCTATCCGCATCCTGCGCTCTCCTGGTCCTCCGTGAGCCCCGAGCCCCAGTTGCAGCAGTTCTCCCTGAGCCAAGGCTTGAGCGAGGCGCAGGTTTATTGGTATCTCTTGTTCAGCGCGGGTTGGCTGGGGAGTGGCGCCCACAGCGTGCAACTCCCCGATCTGGCGGGGCTCGCGGGCTGGGAGGAAGGCTGGGCTTTCCGCCTGGGACGGCCCGTGAATCTGGACCATGGGCAGTTCGGATCCATCGGATCTAGCGGATCTATCGGAGCCGATGGCGCCAAGGTCCTGATGGCTCCGATGGTTCAGCCAGGCTCGGCCTTCCCTCTCCAGCTGCGCCGCGGGTCTGCGGAAGGGCAACAGCATGGCGGGTTCAGAGTGGTGGGCCTGGTGTCCGCCCCAGCACTGAATTCCTTTTCCGCCACGCGCCAAGCCGTGACGACGCCCTGATACGGATTCGCGTTCAAAAAAAAACTACGCAGAGGGTAGCGGAGGCGCGGAGGGAAGCAGAGGAAGACAAACTCTCGCTCGCGAATCGGCGGGTCTCATTGATACGGATTCGCATTCAAAAAAAAATCTGATTCTCGGCCTGGTTCAGCTTGACCTGTTCACCCTTTGCTCTAGATAACCTAGCGCAGTGAAAGGAGACGGAAGGCACACCCAGTCGCCTTTCGCGCGTCCGAGGGCGTTTCGCCTTTTTGGCGGTTTAAACATTTCGGGCTGCGTGATGCCGCGAATCAGGACGCGCTTTTGAGCATTTCCATCGGGTCCAAAATTCCGTTCAGCTGGAATTGCGGTTCTAACTTTTTGAAGGCCCGTTCACAACCCGAGTAGTTTTCGTCCCTCGTCTTCCAGCCGATCCAGCAATGCCTCGTCCGTGCGGCTCTGCAGGTAGATCTTGAGCTTGGGCTCGGTGCCGCTGGGGCGGAAGGCGGCGAAGGCGCCGCTTTCCAGGCGGAATTTCAGAACGTTGCTGCGAGGAATTTCCTCGGCGACGTGTTTCCGATCGGGCCGATCCAGGATGGGCTCGGCGGTGCCATCAGGTCGGTGATACTGACCGCTCTGGAAGTCTTCCCAGGCCACGACCTTTTCGCCGCCGAGCTGGGCGAGGCCCGCAGCACGGATACGGGCCATGGCATCGGCGAAGCGCTGGGCGCCGCCGGGCTTGGGGTCTTCAAGGTTCACCAGACGGTTGTGGAAGGTGCCCATACGCCGCTGCAGCACGTCCACCGCTTCGAATAGACCCAGGCCCTGAGCCTTGAAGTGGCCGATCATCTCACCCACCACCAGGGCCGCGGTGACGCCGTCCTTGTCCCGCAGCTCATCGCTCAACAGCATTCCGAAACTCTCTTCAGCGCCGAAGGCGTAGGCCTCGCCCACCGCGTTCAGGCGGTCCATGCAGGCGGCGATGTTCTTGAAGCCCGTGAGAGTCCACATCACTTGCAGGCCATGGGCCCGCGCCACTTCAGCCAGGAAGTCGGAGGTGACAACGGTGCTGATGCAGACGCCTTTTCGCCCCTTGTGGCGGCAGAGGTAGTCCAGGGTGAGGGCCGCGAGATCGTTGCCACTCATGAGTTCCCAGGCGCCGTTTTTCTTCGCCACCACGCCGATGCGATCCGCGTCGGGATCGTTGGCGAGGATGGCCTCGCTTCCGTAGCGATCCGCGTCCGCCAGGGGCGCGGCGTAGGCGGCGATTTCCTCAGGATTCGGCCGGGGCGCGGTGGGGAAGGTGCCATCTTGCGCGGCCTGGGATTCGCAGATGTCCAAGGGGATACCCGCGCGTCGGAACAGCTCCGGCACAAAGGCGCCGCCGGTGCCATGGAAGGGCGTGAAAAGCAGCTTCGGTGTCGTGTACACCGCGGGTTCCTGGCGCAGGCTTAAGCCCAGCGCGAGATAGGCTTCCTCGATTTCCAGCGGGATGGATTGGATGCCTTCATCCGCCGCATCGGCGGGGCTGGGCGGCACCAGGGGCAGGGCCGCGGCATGGGTTTCAATCTCCGTATCCCAAGGGCTGAGCACTTGGGCGCCGCGGTCATCGTAGGCCTTGTACCCGTTGTAGGCCTTCGGATTGTGGGAGGCGGTGATGATGACGCCGCAGGCCGCGCCGAGCTTGCGCATGGCGAAACACAGAAAGGGCGTCGGCAGGGGGCGGTCGCCCAGGAATACCTGGAAGCCTTCAGAAGCCAGTACCCGTGCGGCTTCGCGGGCGAAAGCGGCGGAATTGATCCGCGTATCGAAGCCCACCAGGGCGATGGTCTTGCCCGGGGCCCGGCGTTTCGCCACCGCCGCCAGGGCCAGGGTCGTCCGCCTCACATTGGGCTTGTTCATGCGCTTCAGTCCCGCGCCCATGACGCCCCGAAGGCCTCCGGTGCCAAAGGCGAGGGGTTCGGAGAAACGGTCGCTCAATTCAAGCGCGGCGGCCACTTCACCAGCCTTTGCCTGTTCGACGAGGGCTTGCAATTCCTCCCGCAAGTCCGCTTCCAGATGGGGAGAAGCGAGATAGGACAACGCGGCTTCTATGGACATTAGGGCCCCGGAATTTTTGATGTTTGAATTTCGTTTTTGGACACGCAGACGGGCGCCCTACAGCCTAGTGTAGAGCGCCTGAAAAAGGTGGACCACCCGCAGCATCACGCGAAGATTCCGGATGGGCGGATTTCACAGACCTGATTAGCGGTGTCACGAGGTTGATTATTTCAGAATCAAAAATGAAGGCTCTGGCGGCGATTGATGTTGGCCAATGTCCCGAGGCCTACCAGCGCTGGTTCCACCTAGCGGTTTCTTCTATTGACGAAACCCATTGTGAGCCGTGAGGTTCTCCCAAAATCGCGATGCGGAGGGTGGGAGGAGCAACAGGTATCGCTGACACAGCCTTTCTTTATCCCCGAAAATCCCCGATCATCCCCGGCAAAAAAGCATTACAGCCGGGGATACACGGGGATTTTCGGGGATGGAAATGGGCTGGTTTCCCTCGCCTACGTCTGGATTACTTTGAGATTTTTCGTGGAGTTCGAGTATTTGTGTTTCATCTATAGCTCTGCCACCGATTGAGGTTGACAACCTCCAAAGGCTCTCCAGTACTAGTTCTGCGTAGAAGTTTCTTCTCCCGAAAACCGCGATGCGGAAGTTGCGGGCGGATTTCCCCCCAGGTCGATTTGGGTGATCCAATTTATTTTGGCGCTGAGCACTGCTGCCTTCGTACTACATGAACAGCGGCATGACGTAGCGCAGCACGCCACCCGCCAGGAAGGCGCAGATGGGGATGGTCAACACCCAGGCCACCAGGATATTCCCCGCCACGCCCCAGCGGACCGCCGAGACATTCATGCTGGCTCCCACGCCCATGATGGCGCCGGAAATCACGTGGGTGGTGCTCACGGGAATGCCGAAATGGGCGGTGGTGAAGAGCACGATGGCGGCCGAGGTCTCCGCCGCGAAACCATGGATGGGCTTCAGCTTCACGATTTTGGTGCCCATAGTCTTGATGATCTTCCATCCGCCCGAAGCGGTGCCCAGCGCCATGGTGATGGCGCAGGCCAGTTTCACCCAGAGGGGCACGCCCACCTTGGCGCCGTGGCCTTCGAGCTTGCCATAGGTGATGAGCGCCAGGGCGATGATGCCCATGGATTTCTGCGCGTCGTTGGTGCCATGGGTGAAGGCCATGGCCGCGGCGCTGATGATCTGTAATTTTCGGAAGCCCACGTTGACGCGATGGCTGGCCATGCGGCGGCAGATCCACAGGATGGAGATGATGAGCACCATGCCGATGAAGAAGCCCACCACGGGGGAGACCACCAAGAAGATGCCCACTTCCTTCAGCTTGGTGGAGTGCAGGGCGCCGCGGCCCGCGTGGGCCACCACCGCGCCTGCGAGGCCGCCCACCAGCGCGTGGCTGGAGCTGCTGGGGATACCGAAGAACCAGGTGATGAGGTTCCAGATGATGGCGGCGATGAGGGCCGCCATGACTACCGCGGGCACCACCACGGCAGGATCCGCGATGCCCTTGGCGATGGTCGTGGCCACCTCGGTGCCCAGCAAAGCGCCGGCGAAGTTCAGGACCGCGGCCATGAGGATGGCGTTGCGGGAGGACAGCACGCCGGTGGACACCACCGTGGCGATGGCGTTGGCGGTGTCGTGAAAGCCGTTGATGTAGTCGAAGGCTAGGGCCAGGATCACGATGGCGACGAGAGGCCACAGCATGGCCTAAGCGTTCCTCATCACGGTGCTGCCGACCACTTGGGACACGCGCTTGATGACGTCGGTGGCCTCCTCGATGTAGTCCAGGATCTCCTTCCACTTGATGAGCAGGACGGGATCCTTGGGGTCCTCGAAGATCTGCGCCAGGGCGGCGTGGAACACCGAGTCGGCCTGATTTTCCAACGCGTGGACGTGGCGGATGCGGCGGCTGATGTCCTTGACATCGGACATGGTGCGAAGGCTCTTGATCAGGTGGATCAGTTCCACGGCGCCCTCCACCGCGAGGTTGCTGAGCTCCATGGCTGCGGGCATCACGGTCTCGATCCGGTAGAGCACGAACCGCTCGGTGACGGCGTCCAGCTTATCCACCACGTCGTCCAGGGCATGGGCCAAGGCGAGGATGTCCTCTCGCTCCAGCGGTGTGACAAAGGTCTGGTTGAGGCGGTCCATGATCTCGTGGGTGAGCTCGTCGCCCTTGTGTTCCAGGTCCTTCATATCCCGGCGCAGCTCGGCCCAGGTAGCGGGGCTGCCGGACCTCAGGCCCTGGTCGAAGAGTTGAGCCGAGGCCAGCACGTTGGCCGTGGCCTCTTCCAGCAGATCAAAGAACACCATCTCGCGGGGCTTGAGCCAGCGCATCAGGGCATTGAGGGTCATGGTCTCTCCGTTCCAGGCAAACACTTCCAGTTTGCCCCGTGAAGGAGAGGTTACAAAGAAGTAAAAATTGGCTGAGGGCTACAGGCGGTCCCCAAGAGGATCGCGGAGAAAACCAAATCCTTGTATTCGCCCTCTCTCAGCCCAAAAAAACCGAACACAGAAAGCGCAGAAATCCCACGGAGGACCAAGGAAACGCAGGTTCGGGATCGCGTCCAGCGGGGGTCATTTGGATGTGGGCGCGAATCGCGGGCGATCCCTGCGTCGCATTGCACGACTTTCTTCGCGTTCTCCGCGCTTTTCTCCGTGATCCCCGCGTCTCTGCGGTTTGAAAACGCGAGGGATTTGGCTGAGAGATGTCGATCATTAGGTTGGTTTTTAATCCGTATGAATCCGTATGAATCCGTGTGAATCCGCGAAATCCGTGGCTCAAAGGCCGTTGCATTTCGATGCGAATCGGCCAAAGGACCCCCCACCTTTAGCCGTCCACGCTCCCCAGCCGGTATCCAACACCCACCACGGTTTCGATGAGGTCCGCCGCCTGCCCGAGTTTGGCGCGGACCCGGCGAACATGGGCATCAATGGTGCGGCTTTCGCCCAGGTATTCCAGGCTCCAGACCTGTTGGAGGATCTTCTCCCGACTCAGGACCCGCCGGGGATTCTTGAGGAAGTAGGCGAGCAGCTCGAATTCACGGCGGGTGAACTCCAGGGACTCGCCGTCCACGCGCGCCACGTGCATATCCAGATCCACCGAAATGGGCCCGAAGGTGAGCATCTGGCCCTTCACGTTTTCGTCGAGGAAGGCCGCCCGGCGCAGGATGGCGCGGATGCGGGCCAGCAATTCGCGGGTGGAGAAGGGCTTGGAAATATAGTCGTCGGCGCCCAGCTCCAGGCCCAACACCCGGTCAATCTCCTCCGCGCGGGCGGTCACGAGCACCACCGGCAAGGAGCGGTAGGCGGGTGTGTTGCGGATGGTCCGCAGCACGTCCAGTCCATCCATGTCCGGCAAGGTCAGATCCAGCAAAGCCGCGTCGGCCTTGGGCCCCTGGCCCGTGGAAGTCTGCTGTAAATAGCGGAGCGCGTCCTTCCCGTTCTCAAAAGCGCTGACGGCGAAGCCTTCACGCAGGAGGTGTTGTTCCAGGCCCAGGCGGATGTCCGCGTCGTCTTCCAACAGCAGGAGGTGGGGCATGGGACCCTTTCGATTTTCGACTTGTGATTTTTGATTTTCGATTTGTGGAGCGCGCCTTTGGCGCGTTTTTCTCTGAACTCTCGACTCGACCCTACAACTTAACTTCTCGACAAGTAGGGGTGCTTCACGTTCACGCCTTCCAGGATGAAGAGCACTTCTTCGGCGATGTTAGTTGCCTGGTCGGCGATGCGCTCCCAGTTCTTGATGACGAGGATGAGGTGGCTGGCCCGCTCGATGCACAGGGGATCGGCCAGCATGATGCGGAGAAGATCCTTGTAGATCTGGACGTAAAGCGCGTCCACCTTATCGTCATCCTGGATGACTTTGCGGGCCAGCTCGGCGTTGCCGTTGACGAAGGCATCGACGGCCTGCCGCACCATGCCCCGGGTCTCGCCCGCCAGTCGCTCCAAAGAGTCTCCCGCCAAGATTGGCGGATGGATGAAAGGCACGCGGCGGGCGATGTTGCAGCAGTGGTCACCGATGCGCTCGATCTCCGGGATGATCTTCAGGCTCGACGCAATGAGCCGCAGATCCGTGGCGATGGGGGAGCGCAGAGCCAGCAGGTCGATGCAGGCCTGGTCCAATTTCAGCTCCTGCTCGTCCACCTTCCGGTCGAGCTCCGTCACGCGCTCCGCCATGGCGGTAGAGCCTTCGCTCACCGCCGCGCGGGAGAGGTCAATCATCTCCTCCACCTGGCCGGCCATGGCCATGAGGCCATCCCGCAGTTCCTGCAATTCCGAATCGAAATGGCGAACCATCAGCCGAACCTCCCCGTGATGTAGTCCTCGGTCATACGTTCCCGTGGATTTGTGAAGATGCGCTCGGTGGGCCCCATCTCGATGAGTTTGCCAAGCCAGAAAAAGGCGGTGTAGTCCGAGGCGCGCG
>JANXXC010000238.1 GCA_025350765.1 Holophagaceae bacterium
GTTTTTCTTTTCAGGAGCCACCATGCAAGTTCTCGAAACCAATCTTGAGCCTTTGACTTGGACGCCGCGCAGCTGGCGGCAGCGGCCCGTCTCGCAGCAACCCCGCTACGAAGATGCCGAGGCGCTGGAAGCCAATCTCCGCCAGTTAAGCCGGTTGCCCCCGTTGGTGGTTCCCGAGGAGGTGGAAGATCTGCGCCGCAACATCGCCGACGCCGTGGCGGGCAAGCGCTTCATGCTTCAAGGCGGCGATTGCGCCGAGCAATTCGCGGACTGCACGCCCCAGGCCATCACCGACAAGCTGCGGATTCTGCTTCAGATGTCGGTGGTCATCACCCATGGCGGCAGGCGCTCGGTGTTCCAGGTGGGGCGCATCGCGGGGCAATACGCGAAGCCTCGCTCCAAAGACACTGAAGAAGTGAATGGCCGGGAACTGCCCAGCTACCGCGGCGATCTCATCAACGCCGCCGAAGCCACGGAAGCCGCGCGCCGCCCCGATCCCCGCCGCATGGTGGAGGCCTATTTCCATGCCTCCGCCACGCTCAATCATTTGCGCTCGCTTGTGGTGGGGGGTTTCGCGGACCTGCATCACCCCGAGCGCTGGGAGCTGCCGGGCTCCACGCGCAGGGTCGAGGCCTATCGCCGCATACTCGACCGGGTGCGGGAGTCCATTGATTTCATCGATGCCATCGCGGGGACCAAGGGCACTTACCTAAGAACGGGCGAATGCTTCACGAGCCACGAAGCCTTGCTTCTGCCCTACGAAGAGTCCTTGACCCGCGAGGGCTCCGGCGGTGGATTCCAATATAATCTCGGCGCGCACATGCTCTGGGTGGGCGAGCGTACGCGTGCGTTGAACGGTGCGCACATCGAGTACCTGCGCGGCATCCGGAATCCGATCGGCGTGAAGCTGGGGCCATCGGTCTCTGGTGAAGAAGTGCGGGATTTGCTGGCTGCGCTGGATCCACAAAAGGAAGCGGGCCGCCTAGTGCTGATCCCACGGCTTGGCGTCGAGCGGGTGCGAGAAGCGTTGCCGGGTCTCATCCAGGCGGTGCAGGCCACCGGCCATCCCGTGCTCTGGAGTTGCGACCCTATGCACGGCAATGGCCTTGTGACCGCCCGTGGGCTCAAGACCCGGGACTTCGACCAAATTCTTTCGGAGCTCCGCCAATCCATGCAGATCCACCGGGCGCTCGGCTCGGATCTCGGCGCGGTGCATTTCGAATTGACGGGCCAGGACGTCACGGAATGCATGGGCGGCAGCCAGCAGCTTTCAGAGTTGGACCTACATCAGGCCTATGAAACCGGCTGCGATCCGCGGCTCAATCAAACGCAAAGTTTGGAGATGGCCTTCCTCATCGCCGACATGCTGGGAGGGGCTATTCAGTCGTGACGGTGATGCTGCTCTCGCGATCGTCCACCGATAGCAGCAAGGTGCCTTTGGGCGCGTTTAGAGCCAGATCCATGAGTTGATCCGGGTTCATACCCTTGCGTCGGGCCTGCTGGATTTGGGTGTCGGTCATGTAACCGGTCACCGCCCGCGCCAGACTCACGGCTAAACGGATGGTCACGGTTTCGTCCTTCCCCTTTTCGTGAATGCGCAACACCAGGAAACGTCCATTCGTCGAGGGTTCCGGGGCCTTGGGCTCCACCCCCATACCCTTCAGTGCCAGGCGGCAGGCCTCGGTGCAGGTGGTGGTCAGAAGGCCTTTCTGCAGAGCGCTCACGGCGCGTCGATCGCCCCGTTTTGAAAGTTGCAGGGCGGCGGCCACCTGGATTTCGTCGTCGGCCCCGCCGAGCGCTAGGACTAAGCCCTGAGTGGCTTCGGAATTTTGGCCCTGACGCAGACCCCAGCAATGTATTCGGTTCAGCTTGGCCTCGCGGCCCAAAAGTTTCTGGTCGGGATGGAGGTCCAGGAATTCGGTATACGCATTCGCCGCTTCATCCCACCGCTGATCTGCCTCCAGCGTGGAAGCCAGCCAAAATCTCACCTCTGGAAGGCGCGAATAAGTTGGGTGGTCCCGCAGGATTTGGCGATACATGGCCGCGGCTTCGAACCAGCGCTGGGCATAGCGCAGATTCTTGGCTTGGCGAAACAGCGCGTCCGCCGGGCTTTCCTTGGAAGGGGGCGCGAAGAGTGCGGGTGGCCCTGCCGCGCTGGCCGCGCTGTCTGCCCAAACGGGAAACAGGAACATCAGGCGGTCTCCCGGCGCAGCAGCTTGCCCATGCGTTCAGCCTGGCCCTCAAGGTTGTTGGCCTTAGCCCAGCGGCGCAGTTCTTGAGCCCGCTCGGGGTTCAAACATCCGTCTTCCAGCGCCAATTCTGAAAGCCAGGCGTGCAGGTCGGTGCGGATGGCTTCGGCCTCGGGTACGGGCGCGCCTTGGGCCGCGAGCTGGTGGCTGGCCAGAAGCAGGGACACGGCGGCTTCCCGTTCCCGTTCGCGGTTTTCTTTGTCTAGGGCGCACAGCTCTGGGTGTTTCTCGAAATTTTTCAGCAGGTCAGAAGTCTGCTGGAAGAAGCCCGCCCACAACCGGTCCTGGATGCGCTTGCTGGCCTCTTGGTCGATGCGGGCGATGTTACGGCTCTGTCGACGCAGAGTCTGGACTTGTTTTACCGCGTAGAGGGAGGGGAGAAGCACCGCAGCCGCGGCGGCGGCTAGCCACCAGGAACCAGAGAAGCCCACGATGCCGCGAGGCTTCAGGCCCAGGTCCAGGGAATCCCTGTGGGACTGCAAGGCCAGATGCAGCTCCAACAGTTCCGCCAGCTCGCCTTGGCGGTCGGGGTCCTCCGGCCAAGCCTCGGGATGCATGAGCGCGTCAAAGGCTGCGGCGTCTGCTGCGGCGTCATTAAGGGTTTTGGGATCAAGCTGGGGTTGCATGGGGCACATCCTGGAAGGATGGAGTGAGGACTTTTCGGAGTTTGGCAAGGCTTTGGAACAAAGTGGCTTTCACGGTGCCCTCGGCGCAGCCAAGGTCTTCGGCGATGCGTTTCACAGGGTGTTCGTGGACGTAGTAGGCCATGACCATGGCCTTCTGCCGGGGAGTGAGACCCTCCAAGGCTTCTTGCAAAGCCTGGAGTTTCCGGCCTTGATCCACTTGCATCCAAGGTGAAGGCTGATGCGGGTCGGGAGCGTCAAAGGACTCGGGGGGGGATACCTCCCTCCCTCTTTTACGCAGATGGTCGGTCGCCGCATTAGCCGCCAATGTAAAAATCCACGCCGCCACGGGACGGCCCTCCTCAAATCGTTGGCAGTGCTGAAGGCATTTGAGAAAAACTTCCTGGGTGAGTTCCTGCACCACGCCGGTCTCGCCCCCCAGGCGACGGTAAAGAAAGGCGAAAACAGGCTTCTCAAACCGGGTCATAAGATGAGCCAAGGCTTCCTCGTGGCCCGTTTTGAGCCGGGCCATCCAGATTTCCGGACTCTCAGGGGAGCCCAGACTGTTGGGGGAATTTTCGGAGGTCATGCTTTGGGTAGTTTCTTTCCTGGATGGAGGGAGAGCCAGGGCTGACCGACGCTCGAGAGGATGGCGTTGATCTGGGCATCCGTGGCGCTGCAGCGGATCCCGACCCGGGTCTTTTCCTGCACAAGGACCGGCGCGAGCTCCTGCTGCACCCCCATCTGACTGGCCGTGGCCACCAGACGCTGGATCCAATGGGAGGCCTGATTGATGCCTTCGGGAGTCCCCCCCACGGCCAGTTCAAGCCGATGGGGGACCTTCGGATCCGTGGCCGGGGTGACGCTCCAGACCAAGGATTCAAGGCCCTTGGGGATTTCCTTGATGACTTCGCCAGGCAGCCTGGGGCCGAGCCCCTGGATCAGCGCCTCCGGATTCACGTAGCCCGCGATGGGCGCGGTGGCGTCGATCCATTCCCCGGCACCAAGGGCATAGGGGCGCTGAGATAGATTGCCTTGGGCGGCCCGGCGACTCAGCGCCCGGATATCGCCGATGAGGATGCGCTGTTGCGGGTCCACGAGGGCGCGGATCTTGACCTTGTTGATATCCATCATCACGTAGAGGGGGCAGTCTTTCTTGTCGATGACAAGGCTTCCTTCGGGCGGGAAAGATACCAGAGCCAGCTGTAGGGCGCGGGGATCCTTGAATCCATCAAATTGGAGCAGAAAATCCGCCGCCATGTCCTCGGGCTC
>JANXXC010000133.1 GCA_025350765.1 Holophagaceae bacterium
CCGAAGCCGAGGCCGGCCACTGGAAGACCATCGAAGTGTCCGACGAGGGCGACGACGATGCGGGTGTCTACGGCTCCGATTGGGTGCTGATGAGCGAGGACGAGGCGTTCTTCAAGCGCAAGGAGATCGCGGACGCGGCCATTCCCCTCGCCTCCAAGCGGAGCGTCCGCCTGTGGACCGATGACTTCAGCAATCTGTACAAGATTCTGAAGTAGTCAGCCCGGCGGGAAAGTCCGGGGCAAAAGGCCACGAAGTTGAGAGTTGAGAGTCGAGAGTCGAGAGTGCAAGATCCCCTCGACTCCTCAACTCTCGACCCTCACGATCAGGCTTTCCAATGAGCCACTTCAGCCTTCACTAGGTTCTTGAGCTTTTCATCCGTGGCACCGCCGTAGGCCACGGATTCTGCGGCGGCGGCGAGGCTCCGCAGGGCGGCTTCCCGCTCGGGCTTTTCTCCGGCCAACCGCAGAAGCCAGCCGCGCAAAGTCTCTCCGGGAATGGGTGGAAAAGTCTGGCGAGTGCGGCGCAGCAGGGGCTTCAGGGGTATTAAGCCACGGGGTCCATCGCCGCCCGCGCCCATCCGTTTCATCCAGAAGGTCCGGGTGCGCCAGAGCACTCCGCCTAGGGCAAGGGTCGTGAGGAATACCATCAACGAAAAGCGCAGGGGTGGCGCTGATCCCTTGATCCCACCCCATTTCCAGGACTTTGCCCGGCCCAAGGCAGACAATCGCGCGCTGGCCCAATCGAATCCCGTGACCTGATCCTCGCCGGAGAACCTTACTACGTGGCGATCCCACTTGAACCGCACCGCATCCACCCAGCGCTGCACGGCGCCCATAAAACCTTGAGTGAGGGCCGCGTTGGGGGGCGCTGGGGGCGTGGGATCCGCCACCCGCCAAAAGCGCGCCTCCGGATCGTAGTATTCCACCCAGGAATGGGCTTCGTTCTGGGTGACGAGGAAGTAGCCGCCTTCATTGCTCCAGGGGCCCAAGCGGTAGCCGTTTACCACCCGCGCGTAGACACCGCGGCTGCGCAGCATCAGGGTCAGACTGGTGGCGAAATATTCGCAGTGGCCGGCCCTTGAGTTCTCCAGGAAATCCGCGATTGGATTCGCCGCTCCGCCCGAAGGGTTTTCGAGGGTGTACGTGAAGCCGCGGAGCTGGCCCGCAAGGCGCTCAGCCAGTTCCCGAGGGGGGACCTCGCCGGGGACCGCCCGATCCGCGAATCGCCGCGCCACAGGACCATCCATGCCGGTGTAGAGCAGGGCGGCGCGCCGAGGGCCGAAGGGCTGGGATTCCCGGACCCAGAATCTCGCTTGGGGTTCTTTAATTCCGGGGTTCACCCTGCCGTTGAGACCAAAGACGTTCAAGTGCTGTCGTCCCGGTTGAGCATAGGCCCAGCGGATGGTCGCCCCCTTTCCAGAGGTGATCTCAGTGCCCCGGGGGCTCTGGAACTTCAGATGGTCGCCGTAGGGCAGGGCCAGAATGGTCGTGTTACTGGGCTCCAGACTGATCTCAAAGGGAGCCTCCTGGTCGGCCCAATTGCCCGCGGAAACCATGGACCAGGTCCCCCGTGGAGTGTCCCCGGGAATCCATTTCGATTCTTCCAGTCTTTCAAGCACCACGCCGCGGAGCAGCGCCAGCCGGTCCGCCAGCGCCGCGATGCCTTCGGGACTCATTCCCTGCGGCGGCTGGATGTGCATCACGATGTCCCCGTTGCCGCTGATGCGCCCCGCTCGGCCCAGGTCCAGGCTTTCGCTGAGGCCCGCGGCGCTGCCGCCGAAAGCGGAGACAGACCAGGGCAGGGGGCGGAGTCCCAGGGTGATGCGCGGCAGAAAGACGAAGAATCCCCCGGCCATGATCAAGCAGGCCAAGGTCCACCTCAGCGCGAGGGCGTAGGGTGGGCTCGGTGTGGGGCCGCGGCGCAGCAAGGCCGAGGGCTCCCAGGCCTGTTGCAACAAGACAATGCAAGCCCCCACCACCCAAGCCAGAGCCCAGGCCATGAACTCAAGGTCCGCCGTGCTCACGGCGGTGGTAAGGAATAGCAGGAAGCCCATGAGCAGCAACTGACGCCGTTGGGGCAACTCTCGGGGCAGGGCGAGGCGCGTGCCCATCAGCATGAAAAGCAGGTGCACGATGATGGCCAAAAGGCCTCCCGACTGCCTCCGCAGGATCGGGATCTCCATCACCAGGATCACGATCACCAGGGCTTGCAGCCAGCGCCGCCATCGTCCCAGATCCAGCCTGGCCACCTCCACGCCCGCCGCCGCCCCAAGGGGTACCGCCATCCAGGCCACTTCCCAAGGCTCGTAGATCCCCGTCGTCGCCACGGCCCCGTAAGCGAGCCAAGCGGGCAGATGGTCGGTCCAGCGGGAATATTTCATGACTCTTCCAAGATACGCCCAGCAGCGGGGAGGTTCATGGTTCGACTTGGTCCTGATTTTTCAATTTTCGATTTTTGATTTTCAATTGGTGGTGCGCGCCTCCGGTGCGATCTATCCTCTTGATGGAAGTCTGTAGTTTTACTTCTTCCAAACTCCAATGAAATCTCCGACCGCATTGAGTTCCAGCTCGATGCCGGGTCTGGCGGCCACCACTTGGTCGGGCCACCAAAGGAAGGCATAGGGCGCCTGCGCCGTGATGCGGGCTTGGACCTCGCGCAGCCGGGCGAAGCGCTGAGCCTCATCCGGCGCGGCTCTTGCGGCTTCCAAGAGGCGGTCGGTTTCCGCATCCGCATAGCGGCCGCGGTTGAATCCTGCGGGCGGGACCATGCGGGAATGAAAGGTGTTGTAGAGCATCTCCGGCTCCGCGATGCCCACCCAACGCAGGGAGGCCACATCAAACCGGCCCGCCATGACCTCGCTCAACAGGGTGCCGAATTCCCGGGTGAGGATCTGCAGGTCCACGCCGAGCCGCTCCCACTGCGATCGCAGGGCCAGGGCCTTCATGCGCGACGCGATTTCCGGCGTGGCGTGCATGCGCAGCGTGAAGCGAATTCCTTTTGCATTTCGCTGAAATCCCGCCTGATCCAGCAGCTGTTCAGCCAAGCGCACGCGGTCGTCCTGCGCCGCGGGAAGGTTCAAGGCGCTTCTTGCATCGGTGCCGAAAGGCAGGTCCGCTGGAAAGAATCCCCAGGCTTCCCGGGCCATGCCCCCCATGAGGCCCCACACCAGGGCGGGCCGATCCAAAGCCATGGAGAGGGCGCGGCGGACTCTGGCGTCTTTCAACACCGGATGCTGGCAGTTGAAGGCCACGTACTCCAGGTTCGCGCCGGGACTTCGGTGCACTAAAAATCCCTTGGGATCTCGCAGCAGATCCGGCGGCAGGTTATTGGGGCAGGCGTCAGCGCTGCCATGCCGCAGGGCTAGCAGCCGCGAGGTGGCGTCGGGCATCCAGCGGAGTTCAAGATCCAGGGGCCGACCGGGATGGCTCGCGAAATCGGGATGGCCAGGTTTCGCTTTGAGTTGGACGAACTGTTCCGGCACCTGGTCCGTGATCTCGTAGGGGCCGGTGCCAGGGCCGCCTTTACCGTTCTGCGTAATGCCGAGGATGCCTCGCCCCAAGTTCGCCGCGAAGCCCGGATCCGGGGCCTTCAGCCGCAGGATGAGCTGGCTGGTGTTGCCGCGCTTCTCGATGCGGAGGTCGGCGATTTCATCCTTGAAGGACCCGGCTTTGGGGCTGGAAAGGGCGGGATCCATGAGAGCCTGAATGCTCTTCATGGCGTCTTCCGCTAGGTCTGCGCGGCCCTCAGAAAAGGAAAAGGCGAGTTCGGTGTAAGGCTTCGTCCACCTCCAGCTCTCGCATGCATCCGGCAGCAGTTCTAGCCTTGGACCGCGTTTCAGTAAGGCCTGGTGTGTGAGCGCCAACAGCCGCTGGCTGGCCTGATCCTGCCCCTGGCGTGGATCGAGGCTGAGGGGAAAATTCTCCCAGGCAAGGACCGCCCTTGTGGATTGATCGTCGTTCTTGGATCGCGCTTCGCCGCGCCGCGCGGAGGGCTGGCAGGCCAGGAGCCCCGACATCGCCGCGAGGATGATTTTCGAGGCCGTGTTCAAGGAAAGACCCAGGCGCCGAGCAGAGCAGCCCTTGAAGCGCCGGTGACTTCGGGGACGTTGCCGGGAATGCCTGCGGCACTCGCGGCCCCGAGCAGGGCCCAGGAGATGGCCTCTCGGGAGCCGTTGGGGAATTGATGATCGTCTGCAAAAGGCAGCTCGGGAAGTCGTTCCGCCAGTTCCCGCCGTAGCCTTTGGTGGCGCACGCCGCCGCCGCTCGCCAAGCCGCGCAAGCCTGCGGGCAGCGAGCCTAGGCGCTTAAGTTCCGAGGCCACCGCCTGGGCGGTGAAGGCCGCGAGGGTGGCGAGACGATCGGAAAGCGGGAGCGATTCCAGCGCGGCGGATTCCGTCTCCAGCCAAGCTGATCCAAAGGTTTCGCGGCCCGTGGATTTTGGCGGGTTCAAGGTGAAGTAGGGGTGGCTCATCCACCTTTCGAGCAATCCGGAATCCACCTCACCCGTGGCGTAGGCGCCCTCCGGATCGAAGGGAATGCCTAGCCAGCGCATCGCGGCGAGATCCAGCAGGGACATGCCGGGCCCCACGTCCCAGGCCCGCAGTCCCTTTCCATCCCAGATGGTGATGTTGGCGATGCCGCCGAGATTCAACGCCGCCCAGGGTTCGGCCTGTCCGCGCAGCCATCGTTCCGTGAGCGTCACCAAGGGCGCGCCCTGGCCGCCCAGGGCCAAGTCCCGGCGGCGCAGATCGAACACGACCGGGCATTTCAAGACCTCGCAAAGCACATAGGGATCCGCCAGCTGCAGGGTCGCGCCTTCCTCGGGATGGTGCTGGATGGTCTGGCCATGGAGCGATGCAAGGTGGGGGGAAAGGCCGCATTCCTTCACCAGCGAGTGGGCGGCCTGGGCGTGATGGTCACCCAGGCGCCGCTGCAACACCGTGATGCGCGAGGGGCGGGCGCGATCCGAGGCGGCGTCCAGGACCGCCTCCCGCAGCTCCGGGGGGTAGGGCTCATGGCGATGGGCCAACAGATTCAGAAAAGGCAGCCCTCCTTCGAATCCCTGCGGATCCACTTCGATGAGGGCCGCATCCACCCCATCTGCCGAGGTTCCGGACATGAGCCCCATCACACGCCAGGGACTCCCCTCGGGAAGACCGGGAATGATGCGTGAAAAAGGGGCGGAAAGCATGGATGGATGATGGCAGGAAGGGAAATGGACACCTGAATATCGGCTTTCCTCAGCCAAAAAAGCGGAACACAGAAGGCACAGAAATCTCATGGAAGAACACGGAAACGCAGGTTCAGGGTCTCGTCCAGCAGGGGTCATGGGATGTGGGCGCGACCACGATCGCTTTTTAAGGCGAGTCGGCGGTCGCGCCCACATCCACAGGCGCGGCGCGCCTGTGGCCGCGTTCCGCGGGCGACCCCTGCGTGCTACCGAACGGCCCCTTCTGTGTTCTCCGAGCAGTTTTCCGTGTTCTCCGTGTCCCAGCTTTTCGAGGGCGGGTTGGATTGTCCCCGCCCGGCCAATGTCATTCCCCGAGCGTTCCTGGCCCCTCGTCGTCTATCCTCTTCCTTTCAGCGGAGACGCCATGGCCGTTTCGTTTTCCTACATTGACGCAGCCATCCTCGACGCGCTGTTATTGAAGCGCCGCGACGAAGCCGGCGGAGGGTTCTCCATGGGTTGCATCATCTTTCTCGTCATCGTGGGCATCGTGGCCTTCATCATCATGAAAAACCGTGGTAGTTCCGCCTCCTCGGGCTCAGCTCCCGCCCCGGGAAACCGCCAGGGCGGCGGCGGGACCATGCCCAACTTCGTCAACCCCTATGACAAGTGTCCCAGCTGCAGCGCCAAGGGCGACAAGATGAAGGCCAACTGGGATGGCATGCGAAAAGTGCAATGGACCTGTGGCTATTGCGGGT
Organism: Holophagaceae bacterium; assembly: GCA_025350765.1. Lineage (GTDB taxonomy): Bacteria > Acidobacteriota > Holophagae > Holophagales > Holophagaceae > JANXPB01. The sequence continues at coordinate 5,925 of JANXXC010000133.1, forward strand.
CTCTGGCGGGGGTCCAGGAATTGAAGGATGAAGAACTCCCGGCCTCGGCCCGGACCCGGCTCGGCCTCGATCAGACGCCCGGCTCCCCGAACATGATGGGCGGTCCCGGCTATCAGGGCGGCGGAGGCGGCATCGGCAACATTCTTACGGGCATGATGATCGGCAGCATGCTGGGCGGCGACCATTCGCACCATTCCGATGACAACAACGGCGGATTCGGCGGCGGTGGCTCGGACACTTCCAGCTCCAATTCCGACTGGGGAGAGAGCGGCGGCGGCAGCGGTTGGGGGGATTCGGGGTCTTCGGATTCCGGCGGAGGGGACAGCGGCGGCGGTGGCGGTGATTGGTGATCCACAGCGCTTGAGAATTTGGGGGCCTCCGGGCCCCCTTTTTTTTGCCTTCCGCGGCAAAATTGGGACATCCTTTCGCAGTCCACTCATTCCATCCCATCGAATCTTCCACCGGAGGTTTCATGAATTCCTATAGATCCCGTTCTCTGTTCCTGGTTTTGGTGGCCAGCGCGCTACCGGTACTGGCCCAGACCACCGGCACCGTCGCGGGCAGGATCCTGGATTCCAAGGGCGCGCCCGTGGCCGGCGCCACCGTGCGGCTCGCGGGCACTGGTGTCCAGGGTGTGCGCACCACCACCACGGATTCAGGCGGCAATTACCGATTCAGCCTGCTGAATCCCGGCCGCTGCACCGTGACGGCCGGCAAGGAAGGGCTTAGTACTGCCAAGGCTGACGTGCTGGTGGGCCTGGACAAAACCGCCACGCTGGATCTGACCATGGGCGCGGTGGAATCGGCCACCGTGGAAGTGGTGGCGTCCTCCACCACGGTGGACGTGAAAGCCACCACCACCGGCGCCAACTACGACAGCGAAGCCTTCCTGAAACTGCCCACGAGCCGCGATTTCGCCAGCATCGCCACCCTGGCGCCAGGGGTCACGGAAGACATCGCAGGCCTCAAGATCTACGGCGGCACAGGGGCCGAGAACAGCTACGTGGTGGACGGTATCAACACCACCAACGTGGAGTTCGGCACCCAAGGCAAGCGAATTCCTGTGGAATTCATCCAGGAATTTCAGGTGAAGACCGGTGGCTATGAGGCCGAATACGGGAAAGCTCTGGGCGGCATCAT
>JANXXC010000205.1 GCA_025350765.1 Holophagaceae bacterium
CACAGAAAAAAACAAACTTGATTATCGGCCTGCCTCCGCCAAATCCATCGCGCCGTCAAACTGCTGGGACGCGGAGATCGCCTAGAAAAGCGCGGAGAGAGTCGTGCAATGCGACGCGGGGATCGCCCGCGAACGCGGGCACAGGCGCGCCGCGCCTGAGGATGTGGGCGCAACCGCCGACTCGCCCCCGAAAGCGATCGAGGTCGCGCCCACAGCCAAATGACCCTCGCTGGACGCGGCCTCAAACCTGTGCTTCCGTGGTCTTCCGCGTGATTCCCGTGTCTTCTGTGTTCAGCTTTTTTTGCGGATTGATGCCGATAATCCGGAAGATCTGTGAACCGCGTCTTCATTTCTTCCGTCGCTTCTGTGGATTTCTGTGCCTTCTGTGTCCAGCTTTTCAATACCCTCACGCGGCACCTTCCACGGACATGAGACGGCCGTCTTGCATTCGGAACACCAGGTTCGCCCGGGCGATGACGGAGGGATCGTGGCTCGCCACGAGGAAGCTAACGCCGGAGTCTTTGCACTGCTGCGCCATGAGATCCATGAGCGGCCCCCCGTGGGCATGATCGAGGCTGGCGGTGGGCTCGTCCGCCAGCACCAGCAGCGGCTTTGGCGCTAGCGCACGGGCGATGGCGACACGCTGCTGCTGCCCCCCGCTGAGCTGGCCGGGACGATGTTCCAGGCGGTCCGATAGGCCCACCCGGTCCAGCGCTTCGGCGGCGCCGCGTCGGGCAACTTCTTCATTCATGCCCTGCAATTGGAGCGGCAGCATCACGTTCTCCAACGCCGACAGCACGGGCACCAGATTGAAGGCCTGGAACACGAATCCCAGGCGCCGCAGCCGCAATTCGCAGCGGGCTTTTTCGGGCAGGGTGGAAACAGATTCCCCGTTCAAGCGCACCTCGCCTTCGTCGGGTTCATCCAGCAGTCCCGCAAGCTGCAAAAGGGTGGTCTTGCCTGAGCCCGAAGGCCCCGCCAGCACCGCGAGACAGCCTGCGGGCACGTCAAGGCTCACGCCAAAGACGCCGGCCTTTTCGCCGCCCAATTCATAGGCGCGGGTTATGTTGGAAAGTTGCAGCATGGAATCAGTCTAATGGGCCATGAGCTTTGAGCCACGAGCTTTGGTAGAGCTTGCTTATTGCTTTTGCCCATCGCTGATGACTCAAAGCCAGCCTAGGTTTTTGCCAACACGCGTTGCTCATAGGCTTGGGTCGCCCTTTCGATGCCGCCCTCGACCACCTCTCCAATGAGGTCGTAGGCATGGCCTTTGGTGATACGGACCCGCTGGATGCTGCCGATGATCGGCTCTCCGCCGACGATGAGGACGTTTCCATCCACTTCGGGGGCCTGGCCTTGGTGGCGGCCCTTGAGAATGAGTTCGGTCTCTTCGTGAAGGCCTTCCACGAGCACGTCGAGGATCTGGCCTTCCCGCGCCTGGTTCTTGGCGCGAGCGATTTTTTGTTGGGCTTCGAGCAGTTTTCTTTTGCGGCTGTTCTTGGTGCGCGTCGGGATGGGATCGCCCAAGGCGTAGGCGGGCGTGCCTTCTTCGGGGGAGTAGGTGAAGACGCCCACATGATCGAATTGGGCTTCCTGGATGAAGGCGAACAACTCCTGAAAGGCTGCTTCGGTCTCAGAAGGAAAGCCCACGATGAAATTGGAGCGGATGGAAATTTCAGGACAGATGGCGCGGAATTTAGCGAGCAACTTCATAAAAATCGCGCGACTACCGCCCCGGGCCATTTCCTTCAGCACCTTTTGATCCGCGTGCTGCAAGGGCATGTCGAGGTATTTCGCGCAGTTCGGGGTTTCGGCGATGGCCCGCATGACACCTTCGGTGAGGCGGTTGGGATAGGCGTAGTGGATGCGGAACCAGCGCAGGCCATCCACTTCACCTAAGGCTCGGATAAGTTTTTCTAGCGCGTCCGCATCGCCGAAATCCCGGCCGTAGTCTGTGGTGTCCTGGGCTACGAGACTGATTTCGAGAATGCCTTGGGCCACGAGATTCCGAGCTTCGGCCACGACGCTATCGACGCTGCGGCTGCGCTGGCCGCCTCGCAATTTGGGGATGATGCAAAAGGCGCAAGCATGGTCGCAGCCCTCGCTGATCTTGAGGTAGGCCGTGGCTTTGGGTGTCGTGAGCAGCCGCGGGCTGTGTTCGTCGTAGAGGTAATCGGGATTTTGTTCGGGCTCGAATACCTGGTCGCCTGCGCCGATGATTTCCGCAATCTGTTCGATGTCCCGGGTGCCCATGCAGGCGTCGATTTCCGGAATCTCCGCCAGCAATTCATCCCGATAGCGTTCCACTAGGCAACCCGCCACGATGAGCTTCGTGCAGGCGCCGGTTTTCTTCATGGCTGCGGCTTCGAGGATGGCGTCGATGCTTTCCTTCTTGGCGGTGTCAATGAATCCGCAGGTATTCACCACCAGGACGTTGGCCTGATCCATCTGGTTCGTGATTCGGTAGCCCTTGAGACGCAGATGTCCCAGCATCACCTCGCTGTCCACGAGGTTCTTGGGGCAGCCCAGGGACATGAAGCCCACGGTGGTTGGGGAAGCGGTCATCCAGAACTCCAGCCGAACCATCCAGGATAGCGCGAAGGGCACCTTCTGGCTTCTGAAATTCGGAGGCGGACCCTAGCGCAACCTCCCGCTGTGCTACCCTTAGGCCGATTTCTGCGCAGGGGATGATGAAAATAACACTGCTGGTGGAAGGTATCCGGCACCCGGTCACGTTGACCGAGGCGGGGGTTACCATCGGCCGCGGCGACGCGGCCACTATCCGCATCATGGCCAATGCGGTGAGCCGGGTTCATTCCAAATTCTTTCTTCTGGATGGAAAACCCCACGTCGTGGATCTCCGTTCTCTCAACGGAACCACCGTCAACAGTGTCCAGGTCAACGGCCCGACCCCCTTCAAGCAGGGGGACATCATCTTGATGGGCGAGGTCCCGGTGCAGTGGGTGGGGGATGCGGACCCCACGCCCATGGGCGGCACCAAGCTGGGCCCCACCGGCACGGGCTCCTACATGCTCAATGCCCTCGCCGCGCCCAAAAGCATTCGTTCCGGAATCTCGCTGGAGGACCGGGCCTTCGATGCGTCGGGCTCCATCATGGTGCCCCACGCCAGCCTTGAAAAAATGCTGGCCCAGCACCAGAACGAGCAAAGCACCAGCGGCGCGGCCTCGCTCTTCCAACGGCTGGCCTCCATGGCAGGAACGCTGTTGCGGGCCTCGGACCTGACGGAACTTCTGGAGGCGGTGATGAGCTTGGTGACCGCCCAGATCCCCTGCCAGCGCGGGTTCATCCTACTCAACGGGCCGGACGGCGAGCTCATGCCCGAATACCTATGGGAAGAAAAGCCCGGCGCCAACAGCTCTCCCATCAGCCGCACCATCGCCCGCACGGCCATGCAGGATCGCGTGACGATCCTCACCACTGACGCCCGCATCGATCCCCGCTTCGCCGCGGGAGACAGCATCAAGATCCACGGGATCACCTCGGCCCTTTGCGCGCCGCTCATCGTGGACGATCAGTCCCTGGGGGTGGTGTATCTGGAATCCTCACTGAGCAAGGGCGGCTTTCGTCGAGAGGATGAGCATTTGCTCTCAGCCATGGCCAACTTCGCCGCCGTGGGCATCCAGCGCGAGCGGGAAGCGCGATTCCGCAACCGCCTGGAGCGTTACCACTCCCCCGCGGTGGTGAGCCAGATCCTGAAATCCAGCCAGAGCTTGGAGTCCCCCGCTCTGCAGGCCCAGCGCAGCGAAATCACCGTGCTCTTCGCCGACATCAGCGGCTTCACCCGCATGAGCGAAGGCATGGAGCCGCTCAAACTGGCGAACATCCTGAACCGCACCTTCGAGGCCATGACCGAGCAGATTTTTGGCCGGGGCGGGACCCTGGACAAATACATCGGCGACGCCATCATGGCCTTCTTCGGCGCGCCCCAGCCCGAACCGAACCACGCTCGGCTGGCGGTGGAAGCGGCCATCGCCATGCAGGAAACCCTAAAATTCCTCAACGAGAATCGGCCCGAGGGCTACCCGGAATTGATGATGCGCATCGGCCTGAATAGCGGCGAGGCTTTCGCCGGAGACATCGGCTGCGAAAAACGCATGGATTACACCGTCATGGGCACCACCGTGAACCTAGCTTCGCGGCTCGAGAGCGGCGTGGCTAAATCCGGCCAGATTGTCGTGGGCCCCCGCACCGCCGAACTCATCGGCGTGAACTCCCTAAAACGGATGGCGCCGGTGGCGCTCAAGGGCTTCGAGCACCAAGTCACCCCCTACGAAGTGCCTTGGCAAGATGTGACACTGACGCTGGGATAATGTAGAGCCATGGAAAAGCCCGCCACCCTCCACGTTGACAAGCCCTGGGGCTCCTTCGACCAATTCGTCCTGAACTCGCCCTGCACGGTGAAAATCCTCACTTGCGCGCCGGGTCAGCGGTTGAGCCTTCAGCGCCACCGCCACCGCGGGGAACTGTGGGTGGCCTTGGATGAAGGCGTGGTGGTGGAGCGGGATGGCGAAACGCTGCGGCCCAATATCGGTGAAGAAATTTGGCTGCCGGTGGGCAGCAGCCATCGCCTGAGCTGCGATGCGGAGACTCCTCGTCAGGTTCGGGTATTGGAGATCAGCCTGGGCGCTTTTGACGAAGCCGACATCGAGCGGCTTCAAGATAACTACGGTCGCGCCTGATGCGCCCGATGCGCCTGTCGCCGTTTTTGCTCCTCGCAATTCACCTGCTGGGCCCGAGCTTGGCGGCCCAAAGTGGTGACGACTTGCTTGCTAAAGTCGACAAGCTGCGTCATCCCTGGCCCGCCTTCAGCGTCGAGATCGAATTGAAGAATGCCAAGGCCTCCCTGCGGTGGAAAGTCACGGCCCGAGAGAATGGCGATGCCCGCGTGGAAGGGCTTTCGGAAAAGGAAAAGGGCCGGGCCGTGCTGGTGCTGGGTAACGAGATGTGGCTGCTGCTGCCGGGCACCAAGCGGCCCGTCAAGGTCACGCCGCAGCAAAGGTTGCTGGGACCCGCCGCGGGTGGGGACATCGCCCGCACCCGCTTTGCCGAGGACTACAAAGCCATCGAAAAATCCGAGGATGAAGTGGACGGCCTTCCTTGTTGGCGCCTGGAGCTGGCGGCGAAGCGTCCCTCCATCAGCTTCCGCACCGCCAAGTTGTGGGTGGCCAAGGAGAGCGCGCGGCCCCTGAAAGCCGCCTTCTTTCTTCCCAGCGGTAAGCTCGCCAAGACTGCTCTGTTCTTTCCCCCCCAGGTTCAACGGGGCGCTGCGGTACTCATCCGCATGGACCTTGCCGAACCCAAGGGTGGATCCGCCGAACTGCACTTCGATCATTGGGCACCGGTGACCGCGGACCCGAAGCTGTTTGAGTTGCCGGTGGTGAAGTGAGCTATGAGGTTCGAGGTATGAGGACGCACCGAAGGTGCGCCTGGAGTTTGGACATTCTGACACCCGAGAGCCTCGCACCAGTGGGGCTTTTCGTTGTCTGAGACGCCCAAAATACCTGTTCCTTATGCTGGGCACACGAAGGCACTTTTTCTCCTGGAGGCGCCCTGGATGGTGCTTCGGGACCTCCTCTAGGCCTTCTGCCACGCTCAATCGGCCCCGGCAAAGATCCGACCACCCCACTTCAAATGGTCTCTGGAAATATGGGCAGACGCTCACGCAGCCCCTTGGGTAACCGATAATATGGGCGTGCCCAAGCCCGGCCTGTGGAGCAATAGCTGAAAGCCGGGACCGGCGAACTGTAAAATGCTGAGCAAGGATAACAATCGAAAAAAAATCGGGAAGGTAGGGGTGTCACGCAGCGATGGCGACGCGGGCTAACTAGGAGTTGCACTTGACGAACCGGCATTACGGTTTTTCAAGACATCACGCTCCTTACAGCCGCCCCTCAAGTGAGTGCAGTAGCTACGTCCGCAGGTCGGCTGGCTGAAAATGTCCAAACTCCAGACGCACCGAAGGTGCGCTCAATAAATCGGAAATCGGAAATCAAAAATTGAATGTGCCTGGAACATCCCTCCAGGTGAGCGTATTCTCATAACTGAGGTGCCCTTCGGGGCCTCCCGCCACTTCTCATCCCACCTATTGAAACCATTCCCCCACGCGGGGATTCCTGCTCTTTAAGCCCCTCCAACGTATCCCTCCAAAGCTCCCTCACGAAACGCCCCTGCCTCGGGGCGTTTCCTTTTTACAAAAGGAGCCTCGGCAGCTCCCAT
>JANXXC010000215.1 GCA_025350765.1 Holophagaceae bacterium
CCGCCGAGATCCGCAAGACCCGCCGCGAGCTGGCCCGCGTCAAGACCGCGCTCGCCTCCAAGCTGTCGGCTGAGTAGGAGAACCCATGAGCCTCGAAACCAAAATGATCCGCAGCGGCATCGTGGTGTCCAACAAGGCCGACAAGACCGTGGTCGTGAAGGTGGAGCGCAAGTTCCAGCACCCGCTCTATCACCGCACCGTCAAGCAATCGAAGAAATTTATGGCCCACGATGAAACCAACGCCTGCGGCATCGGCGACCTAGTGAAGATCGTGGAGTCTCGTCCCTTGTCTAAACGCAAGCGCTGGGCGGTCCTTGAGATCGTCCAGAAAGCTGGCGAGTAGGAGCACCGATGATCCAAATGGGTTCCATGCTCACGGTCGCCGATAATTCCGGCGCCAAGAAAATCTGCTGCATCCTGCCCCTGGGCGGGGGTGTCGGCAAGACCGCCCAGCTGGGCGACGTCATCACCGCCTCCGTCAAGGAAGCAATTCCCGGCGGCACCGTGAAGAAGAAGGCTGTTGTCCAGGCCGTCATCGTGCGCCAGCGAAAGGCCTTCCGCCGCAAGGACGGAAGCTACATCCGCTTCGACGAGAACGCCGCCGTCATCATCAAGAAGGATGGCGAGCCCGTGGGAACCCGCGTGTTCGGACCCGTGGCGCGCGAACTCCGCGAACGCAAATACATGAAGATCGTTTCTCTCGCTCCCGAGGTGATCTGATGGCCGGAATGAAGCTCAAAAAGGGCGACCAAGTGGTTGTCATCGCTGGCAAGGACAAGGGCAAAGTCGGGCAGATCTCCAAGGTCAACCCGACCTCGAACCGCGTGCTCGTCGCTGGCATCAACATGATCAAAAAGGCCACCAAGCCCAATCCCCAGACCGGGGAAGAGGGCGGCATGATCTCCAAGGAAGCGACCATCCATGCTTCCAACGTCATGATGCTCGATCCCACGACCAACAAGCCGACGCGCAAGCGGCCAGCCTGATTCTCAGGCGGGAGGGTCTGGTCTGATCTTTCCGCTTTCTTCTCCGGCTTGACCGTGAGAGGATCGTCTTTCCGTCCCATCGGAGGTCCCATGGGTCGGAATCATTTGAAAACTTGAGGTTGAGGGGAAACGGGAAGCGGCCGCGCCAGCTAAGTTGGTGCTCAGGCGTGCGACCCAAGCCCCCTCGCTCTCCCGAACCCGTGGAACATAGCCGTTCCCCGGAAATGGAGGATGCAATGTCAATAGCTACCGAGCCGCGCCTGAAGGCCCGCTATTCCAAAGAAGTGGTGCCAGCCCTCAAGACGGAGTTCAACTTCGGCTCCGTGATGCAGGTGCCCAAGCTCGAAAAGATCGTCATCAACATGGGCGTCGGCGAAGCCATCCAGAACATCAAGATCCTTGATGTCGCGGTGGAAGAGCTGACCATCATCGCGGGTCAAAAGGCCATCGTCCGCAAATCCAAGAAGAGCGTCGCCCAGTTCAAACTGCGCGAGGGCATGCCCATCGCATGCATGGTGACCCTGCGCGGCACCCGCATGTGGGAGTTTATGGACCGCCTCATCGCGCTGTCCCTGCCCCGCGTGCGAGATTTCCGCGGCGTCCCCACCCGCTCCTTCGATGGCCGCGGCAACTATACCCTCGGCCTCAAGGATCAGCTGATCTTCCAGGAAATTGATTTCTCGAAGGTGGACAAGCTCAAGGGCATGAATATCACTTTCGTGACCTCCGCCAAGAACGACGCCGAAGCCCGTGCCTTGCTGACCCAGCTCGGCATGCCCTTCCGCAAGTTGCAGGAGAAATAACATGGCTCGCATCGCGAAAATCTACAAAGACAGTCAACCGCCGAAGTTTTCGACCCAGCATCGGAATCGCTGCCTGGTCTGCGGCCGTTCCAGGGGCTACATCGGCAAGTTCAAGCTCTGCCGCCTCTGCTTCCGCAAACATGCGCTGGCCGGCGAATTGCCGGGCGTTCAGAAGTCCAGCTGGTAAGGGGAGGCGACCATGTTCACAGATCCTATTGCTGATTACCTCACTCGCATCCGCAACGGCATCATGGCCGGCCACACGGCCGTCGTGGTTCCTGCCAGCAAGATGAAGGAAAACCTCTCCGCCATCCTGAAGCAGGAGGGTTACATCCACTCCTACAAGGCCGTGGAGCACGAGGGCCGCGCTTATATCATCCTCAGCCTCAAGTACCTCAAGGACAAGGCGAACGTCATCCACGGGATCAAGCGAATCTCCCGTCCTGGCCTGCGCATCTTCGCCGGTGTCCACGAGATCGCCGAGGTTCATGGCGGATTGGGCATTTCCATCCTCACCACGCCCAAGGGTGTGATGACCGGCAAAGACGCCAAGAAGCAGAACGTCGGTGGCGAAATTCTCGCCCACGTCTGGTAACGCCTAGAAACGCCTGATTCTCTTTTCCTGAAATGGGCTCAAGACCTTGCAGTAGCCCTCATCTAAGGATTCAAACATGTCTCGAATCGGAAAAATGCCCGTGACGCTGCCTAAGGGCGTGAAAGTCACAGTCAACGGGGCTGAGGCCGTGGTCGAAGGCGCCAAGGGCAAAATCAACTGCCCGATCCCCAGCGGGATCAGCCTCGACATCCAGGCCGACTCCGTCACCTTCCTGCGCTCTGACGAGCAGGCTCAGACCCGCGCCTACCACGGTCTCGCCCGCGCCCTCGTGAACAACGCCGTCCTCGGCGTGACCGAAGGCTGGAAGAAAGAACTGGACATGGTGGGCGTCGGTTACAAGGCCGCCATGGAAGGCGCCAAGCTGCGCCTGGACCTGGGCTACAGTCACCCCATCTTCTATGAAGCGCCGGGTGGCATCACCCTGGCTGTCGAAAAGGCCACCCACATCGTGGTGACGGGCAGCGACCGTCAGCTGGTGGGCCAAGTCGCCGCCGACATCCGCAAGTTCCGCAAACCCGAGCCGTACAAGGGCAAGGGCGTCATGTACACCGGCGAAGTCATTCGGCGCAAGGCCGGCAAGACCGGAAAGTAAGGGGGAGCCATGGCCACAACTACAGAACTCAAACAACTTGTTCAACGCCGCGAAAAGACCAAGGCGCGCATCCGCGGCCGCATCAGCGGCACGCCGGAGCGCCCGCGTCTCACCGTTTTCAAGAGCCTCAAGCGGATCTATGTCCAGGTCGTGGACGATACCAAGGGCATCACCTTGGCTTCGGCTTCCAGCCTGGAAAAGGATCTCCGCGCCAAGCTTAGCAACGGCGCGAACATCGAAGCCGCCAAGGCCGTCGGAGCCAGCATCGCCGCTCGCCTCCAGGAAAAGGGCATCAAGTCGGTGGTCTTTGACCGCAACGGTTATCTCTATCATGGCCGCGTGAAAGCGCTCGCCGACAGCGCCCGCGAAGCCGGGCTGCAGTTTTGAGGGGGGGAGCGATGGCATCCGATAGGCACAGCAATCAGGGCGCTCAGGATCAACAGAGCGAATTCAAGGACCAGGTCATCTACGTCGGCCGTGTCACTAAGGTGGTGAAGGGAGGCAAGAACTTCTCCTTCTCCGCGTTGGTGGTGGTGGGCGACGGCAATGGCCGCGTCGGCTTCGGGCTGGGCAAGGCCCTCGAGGTTCCTTCAGCGATCAAGAAGGGCATTGAGAGCGCCAAGCGCAACATGATCAAGGTCCCCATTACTCCCAACGGCAGCGTTCCGCATCCAATCCAGGGCCGCTTCGGCGCCGGTTCGGTGCTCATGAAGCCCGCTCCGCAGGGCACCGGCATCATCGCTGGCGCTGCGGTGCGCGCGGTCATGGAGGCCGCCGGCATCCACAACGTCCTCACCAAGAGCTTGGGCTCCAGCAATCCCCACAACGTGGTTCGCGCCACGTTCCAGGGGCTTGAGGCTCTCATGGACCCCTACACGGTCATGACCAATCGTGGTCTCGATCAGGCGGAGGCCTAAGATGCCCAACCAACCCGCACAGAATCCCCCCAGCAAGGCGCTGATGGGCAAGAACGTGGTCATCACGCTGCGCCGTTCGATCATCTGCACCGTGCCCAAGCACAAAGCTTTCGCGGCGACCCTCGGCCTCAAGCGCCCCGGCGATACCCGCGAATGCGTCTACACACCGAACGTCCATGGGATGCTGAAGCTTATGCCGCATCTCATTGACGTCACGGTTAAGGGCTAAGGAGAACGTCATGAAACTCAACGAACTCCGTCCTGCCGAAGGCGCCACCCAGTCCCGCAAGCGCGTGGGCCGCGGCAAGGGCTCCGGCATGGGCAAGACCGCGACCCGCGGTGAAAAAGGTCAGAAATCCCGCCGTGGCTACAGCCACAAGCGCGGCTTCGAGGGTGGCCAGATGCCGCTCCACCGTCGTCTTCCCAAGCGTGGATTCACCAACATTTTCGCCATCCCCACCCAGGAAGTCACCTTGGCTTTCATCTCGACCTACTTCAAGGACGGCGAGAAAGTCTGCATCGACTCGCTGCGCGACAAGAAGCTGCTCAAATCTCGCATCCAGAAGATCGTGGTGCTGGCCAAAGGCGAGCTCACCTGCAAGGTGACCGTGTTGGCCGATCGCGTCACCAAGGGTGCCCGGGAAGCCATCCTCGCCAAGGGCGGCACCATCGAAGAGATCGAGCCCGCCGCTCCTGTGGTGCGCGTGCGCAAGCCTGAAAAGGTTGAAAAGGTCCCGAACGGATGAATCGATTTCGCCAGCTCTGGGAAAACCCCGAACTCCGCAAACGCATCCTCTTCACCTTTGCGATGCTGGCCCTCTATCGCCTGGGGGTGCATGTCTCCGTGCCGGGCGTCAATGCCGCGGCGCTGGTAAAGAACCTCGGCAAAGCCGGGGATCTCTTTAACGTCGTGGATCTGTTCTCCGGCGGCGCGTTCAAGAAATTCTCCATCTTCGCGCTTGGCATCACGCCCTACATTACTGCCAGCATCGTGTTGCAGCTCATGGGCGCGGTGGTGCCCCAGCTCGAACAGCTTCAGAAAAAAGAAGGCGAAGCCGGCCGCGAAAAAATCAACCAGTGGACCCGCTATCTCACCGTTGGCTTGGCCTTCATTCAGGGCATCGGCGTAGCCTCACTGGCTCAAGGATTGGGTCCGGACGTGGTGGTCCACCCTGGCACGGGATTTAAACTCATGTCCGCCTTCACCCTGGCCGTGGGTTCCATCTTCGTCATGTGGATCGGCGAGCAGATCACCCAGCGTGGCCTCGGCAACGGCATCTCCCTGTTGATCTTCGCGGGCATCGTCGCGGGCTTGCCCGCGGGCCTGACTACCCTCGGCAGGATGTTCCGGGACTCCCTGGCGAATACCGGAACCGTTCCGCCGCCGGGCATTTTCCTGCTGCTCTTCGCGGCCATGCTCGCGGTGCTTTTGGCCGTGGTGATGGTGGAGAGCGCCTACCGCAATATACCGATCCACTATGCTCGGCGGGCCGACGCCAGTCGGATGGCCAGTCAGCGCAGTTCCTATATGCCGTTGAAGGTGAACACCGCGGGCGTGATGCCCGTCATCTTCGCCGGATCCATCATCTTCTTCCCAGCCACCATCGCCCAGTTCTTCAAATGGGAGTGGCTGGCGAAGATCGCCAACTGGGTCAGCCCCCAGGTCCATTTCTGGGTCTACACCCCGGTCTTCATCGGCATCACCGTGTTCTTCGCATTCTTCTATACCTCCATCGTGTTCAACCCCGATGAGACGGCGGACAACATGAAGAAGTCCGGCGGCTACATCCCGGGCATCCGCCCCGGCAAAGAAACCTCGATCTACCTGGACAGCATTCTGTCGAAGCTCACCTTCGCTGGCGCCATCTACCTGGGTATCGTCTCCATCATTCCGCTCCTCATCACCAACGGCATTTCCGGGCTGAATTTCTACTACGGCGGCACCTCGTTGCTCATCGTGGTGGGCGTGGCCTTGGATACCGTGGCCCAGATCGAGAGCTACCAGATCATGCGAAAGTACGACGGGTTTTTGGAAAAGGGTCGCGTCCGCCCCCGCTCCGGCGTTGCGCCTTCGACTGGCTCCAGTTCCCGCCTCAGCACCCGGTCGGAGAACGCCTGATGAAGGTGCACATCCTGCTAGGGCCTCCGGGCTCCGGAAAGGGAACCCAGGCAAAGCGCCTGGTCGAAAAGTTCAATTTGAATCACCTGTCCACCGGTGATATTCTAAGAGACGCTGTTTCGAAAGAGACAGAGATTGGTCGAATGGCGAAAGCCATCATGGCCAGTGGCAAATTGGTGGACGATGACACCGTCAACGGGCTCGTGTTTGCGCGGCTGCAGCAGGGGTTTGAAGGCGATGTCTTGTTCGATGGTTATCCAAGGACCCTTCAACAGGCCAAGGCACTGGGGGAATTCCTCTCCACCCAGATGATTGGACTTGGGAACGTGGTGAACATCGCAGTCCCCGATGGAGTGCTTGAAGCCCGTGTGGTGGGCCGGCGCGTATGCAGCAACAATGACTGCGGCGCCATCTACCATGTGGAATCCAAGCCCCCCAAGCAAGACGGCATCTGTGATCTGTGCGGCAGTCCGCTGAAGCACCGTTCCGACGATACCGCGGAAGCCTTTCGCAGCCGGATGGCGGATTTCAATGCCTCCTTCCAGCCTCTTCTAGGTTTCTATGAGCACCAACCGCACTACCGTTCCGTGGACGGCAATCTCGCCCCGGAGCAGGTGTTTGAATCCCTGGTTCAGCTATTCCCGGAGTCCGCTTGAGCAAAGAAGAAGCCATTGAGCTCGAAGCCACAGTGGTGGAATCCCTGCCCAACGCGGTGTTCCGTGTTGAACTAGAGAACAAGCATCAGGTGCTCGCCCACATCAGCGGCAAGATGCGCAAAAATTTCATCCGCATCCTTCCGGGCGATCGGGTCCTCGTCGAGGTAACCCCCTACGATCTGTCCCGGGGCCGTATCATCTACCGGTTCAAGTAACCCAACCCGAGAGGCAACCCATGAAAGTTCGGCCCTCCGTCAAGAAGCTGTGCGAACACTGCAAAGTGGTCCGCCGTGAAGGCATCATTCGGATCATCTGCAAGAAGAACCCCAAGCACAAGCAGCGTCAGGGATAAGGAGCATCAATGGCACGTATCGCAGGCATTGACCTTCC
>JANXXC010000233.1 GCA_025350765.1 Holophagaceae bacterium
ATCCAAAAGCGGGGTGATGCCGATAGTCAAATTCTATTTTTGACTGCGAATCAGTATCAGTCGCCTTTCGCGCGCGCCCAGGGCGTTTCGCGTTTTTAGCGGTTCAAGCATTTCAGGCTGAGTAAGGCCGATAATCAGGTAAAATAATAATGAAGCCACCAAGGCCCACGAAGGCACACTTAGCAGTGAAATAGAAACTCGTAGTTTTGCTGCCGGTTTCTTGTCTCCAATCACGAAGGCGTGCCCCATAGCGTTTTCCCCACCCATCACATTCAATCTTTTGCTTTTCTTCGTGTGCCTTGGTGGCTTCCTTCTTTCTCTAAAGCCGAGCGCCCCATTTCTCCAAAATCCTCCAGCCGAATCTATTCCCTGGACATCCTCCGAGGGCTGATGGCGTTGGCGGTGGTGGTGTATCACACCTCCCTTTGGTACGGGCTCTTTACGCCCGCGGGCACCACCACCACGATGCTCGCGAAGGCCGGCATCTATGGCGTGCAGGGTTTTTTTGTCATCAGTGGCTTCTGCTTTTTTCATCTCTATGGCGAATGGGTTTTTAATGGCGCGGCACTCAGGACCTTCTATTTGAAACGTTGGCTCCGGCTGGCACCGCTGTTCTACCTGGTCGTCACCTTGAACCTGCTGTTTCATGTGAAAGCGGGGCCTGATCCCAGCTTTCGGATGGTGGCGGAGAACCTCAGCCTGACCTTCGGATTTTTTCATCCCAATCACGCGCTGGCCGTGGGTGGCTGGTCCATCGGCGTGGAAGTGGTCTTCTATGCAGCCTTTCCCGCGATGGTGTTTTTCACACGACGGCACAAAAGCTTTCTTTACCTCTTCGCGGTGCTGCTGCTCGGCGCCTCGACCTTTTGGACCTTGCATCGCGTGCTGGAAGTGGAGCCCTGGAACCGTTTTCACGCTTACGTGCAGGTGCTCAATCACGCCTTCCTGTTTCTCCTGGGTGGAATCCTGGCGCACCTGCGATCCATGACCGCGTTCCGTTTAAGGCCGATGCCTTTCGGGGGGGTGATAGCGGCGCTGGCCATCCTGACCTCTAGCCTCCATCGCGGTTTCTATGATCACTTCGACATCATGGGGGGTATGACCCGGTATCTATTTTCAACGCTGTGCGTGCTGGTGGTGGGCGCTTTCGCTTTTATCAACCTGGAAGAATCCCCGATGATCCATCCCTTGGTGGTGCTGGGGGATTTGAGCTATGGCACCTACTTGTTGCACCCAGTCATCAATGCCCTGATGGTCCGCAGCGGACTTGAAAATGCGGGGTGGCCCAATTTTTTAATCTGCTTGGGTTTCACGGTTTCCCTGGCTTGGTGCGCCCACCGATTCATCGAGAAGCCCGCCATGGCGCTAGCGCTTTTCCGCGCCTCGGGATAGAACAGAAGCAGGATTCATTGAAGGACGACCCCATGACCCTTGATCCCATTCTGGCTGACGCCACCAAACGCATGCACGCTTCCCTCGAGACCCTGCGGAAAGAGATGGCCACCATCCGCACGGGCCGCGCCAATGCCAGCATCCTGGACACCATCCAGGTGGAGTATTACGGCGCCATGTGCCCCCTGAACCAGATGGCCTCGGTGAGCGTGCCGGAGGCCTCCATGCTGGTGCTCCAGCCCTTCGACAAGAGTTCCATCAAGGCCATCGAGACGGCCATTTTGAAAAGTGATCTGGGCCTAAATCCCGGCAACGACGGCAACGTGATCCGCCTACCCATCCCCCCGCTCAATGAGGAACGCCGCAAAGATCTGGTGAAGGTGGTGCATCGGTTGGCCGAGGAGATCAAGACCGCCATCCGCAACGTGCGCCGCGATGCCAACGATCAGGTGAAGAAGCTCGAAAAGGAAAAGGCCGTGGGCGTCAGTGAGGACACCGCGAAAAAAGCAGTGGAGGACATCCAGAAGCTCACGGATAGCCATGTGAAGGAAGTGGACGAGGCCGTTAAGCACAAGGAAGCGGAGATCATGAAAGTGTGAGGTACGAGGTGTGAGGTACGAGGTGCGAGGTATGAGGGCCGAGGTCAAATTGATGTGGCCCTTTGGGCCGCGCCCTTTTGAAGCTCATCCCTCGTGACTCTCACCACCTACCTGCTGCTCGCCCTAGCCTCGTTGGCGGCGGGTTTCATCGACGCGGTGGTGGGGGGTGGCGGACTCATCACCATGCCGGCTTTGCTGCTGGCCCTGCCCACGGGCACCCCCTTTCCGACCATCCTCGGCACCAACAAGGTGCTGGCCTGCACGGGCACCACCATGGCGGCGGGAAAGTTCCTGCGGGGCGGTGTTATGCGCTGGCAGGACATGCTGGGGCCGGTATTCGCCGCCATGCTGGGTGCCTGCGGCGGCGTGGCCTTCGCCTATTTCCTTCAAGGGCGCTTGGAGTCCTTACTGCGTCCGCTGATGTTGGCGCTGATGGTGGCGATGCTGGCCTTCACGCTGCTGAAGCCAGATCTTGGCAACCTGCATGCGCCGAAATTCGGCGAACTCCATCAGCGAGGCTTGGCCATGCTTATCGCGCTGGCTTTGGGCTTCTACGATGGTTTCTTTGGGCCCGGGACGGGGTCGCTGCTCATCTTCCTATTCGTCGCCATTCTGGGCTTCGATTTTCTGCGCGCTTCGGCCCTGGCCAAGAGCGTGAATTGGGCCTCGAACATCGCAGCCATGAGCCTCTTCCTGTGGAAGGGCAGCTGGATTCCCATGGTGGCCCTCACCATGGCCGTAGCCAACGGCCTTGGCGGTTATCTTGGCGCCCATCTGGCGCTGGAAAAGGGCAGCGCTTGGGTGAGGGTCATGTTCATCGTCGTGGTGGGCGCGCTGATATTGAGGCTGGCCTGGCAGGTCTGGCGCGGATAATGACGGTACTGAGTTAGGCTTAATTGGATGCCTTCTCCTCATCCCAGGCCGTTCCTACTCGACATCCTTGCCTCTGGAGCGAGGTTTTTCTACCTGCTCTGGGGCGGCATGCTGCTGAGCACCCTCTCGGCCTACAACCGGATCCGGCCCCCGGCCTTCCTGTGGAGGTGGCCGAGCCTCGCGCGGTTCTTCATGGGCTCCTGGGGCCGAGGCCTCTGCCTGGGCCTGGGAATCGTCATGGCCATTGCCGCGCTCCTCGAGGTATGGAACCTGGTGGACAAGCTGCTAGTGCATTTTCTCCCCGATTCGGAGCGGGAATCGTGATGAGGGGCTTCGAGGCCTACATCGCCAACCGCTATCTGACCACGCGCAAGAATGGCGCTTTTGTGCGGGTGATGGTGGGCTTCGCGCCTATCGCGGTTGAGCGCAGCGAGACGCGGATAAGACTTGGCGGCGCCAGCCCCAGCGGGCGGAGCGCGCCATGACGCTCAGCTTCGAGGCCTACATCGCCAACCGCTACCTGACCACGCGCAAGAAAGGCGCTTTTGTGCGGGTGATGGTGCGCTTCGCTCGCTGGGGCATTGCGCTGGGCGTCTTCGCCATGGTGCTGACCCTCGCCTTGATGAATGGCTTTCGTGAAGAGATCCAGTCCAATCTGTTTTCCGCTACCGCCCATTTCAGCATGTTCCATCTCACCGGAGACATCCCAGACACCGCGTCTGCGTTGAAGATCATTCGCGGAGTGAAGGGCGTGCAGGCAGCCAGCCCCATGCGTTTCGAAAAGGGATTGCTTCGGTTGCCCGGCGTGGATGGGCCACCGGAAGCCGTCGCCGTGAAAGCCATCGATCCCGCGTCGGCCCACGCCACCTCGAGCATCTTTGATTCCGTGACGCCCATCCGCATCGAGCAATTGCAAGAAGGCGACATCGTGCTCGGCCGTGAGCTGGCGGACCGCCTGCGCTTGCGGGTGGGCGACACCGTGGCCATCGCCACGCTGCGGCTGCAGCTGGGACTCTCGGGCCTCCAGCCGAAATTGCAGGCCTTCAAGGTGGCGGGCATCTTCCAAAGCCACATCAGCGAATACGACACCAACTGGGTCTTCGTACACTTGCGGGATGCGGAGAGGCTGGCGCGAACGGATCAAGCGGAAATGATCGAGGTACGGGCCACTAGCATCGACGCCATCGGCGACGTGAAAACCGCCGTGCTGGCGGCTCTCAATCAGGAAGGCCACGGCGGGTTCCTGTCCACGGACCTGCGGGACACTAACAAGCCGCTCTTCGCGGCACTGAAAGTGGAGAAGTGGATTTTCACCGCCATCCTTTCGCTCATCGTCCTCATCGCAGCCTTCAACATCGTGTCGAGCCTGGTGCTCTTTGTGACGGAGAAGCGCCGAGATCTTGGTGTGCTGCTTTCCTTGGGCGCCACGCCCCGGCAGATCCAGCGCATCTTCGAGCTGCAGGGCTTGCGCATCGGCGCCGTGGGCACGCTCTGGGGCTTGGGTTTGAGCGTCCCCTTCTGCCTCGTGGCGGATCGCTTCAAGCTCGTGAAACTCCCCTCGGCGGTCTACGACTTCATTACATACGTGCCTTTCCGGCTGCACCTTTTCGATTTGATTCTCGTCACGGTCTTTCCGCTGCTGGTGGCCTGGTGGGCCTCGCGCTACCCCGCCAAACGCGCCGCGGCATTGGATCCGGTGGACGCGCTGAGGTCCGAATAATGTTGACTAACACCTATCTCATTCTGGACACCGAAACCGGGGGCCTGGACCCAGGGAGCCATAGCCTGCTCAGTCTCGGGCTGGTGGTGGGGGATGCTTCGGGGGTTCAGGACTCCGCGGAGATCCTCATCAAACATGAGCCCTACGTGCTCACCGGTGGGGGCATGAAGGTGAACCGCATCGATCTGGTGAAGCATCACGAAGCCGCGCTGGCGCCCGCCGCCGCCCTGGGCGCTTTGGATGAATTCATTCAGCGCCACTTTCCTTCCGGGGCCCGCGTCACGTTGGTGGGCCACAACATTGGCTTCGATCAGGCCTTTCTTTCACAATTCCTAGTCACGATGGGCCGCGACCCCGAAGCGCGCTTCCACCACCGCGTTGTGGATACCCATAGCATCGCCTCGGCCCTTCGGGACGCTGGCCGGCTAAACATTCAGAGACTCAGCAGTGACGCCCTTTTCGAGCATTTCGGCATCCATGTCCCCGAAGCAAAAAGGCACACCGCCTTAGGCGATGCCCTCGCCACCTTCGAGCTGTACTGGAAACTCGTCGAGCTGGCCCGATGATCGGTCAGCGCCTCTCCATTCTGGATCTCCACAAGACCTATCCCGGCTCCGAACATCCGGTCTTCGATGGGTATTCATTGGAAGTGGAAGCGGGCTGCCTCTGCGCCATCGTCGGCGTCAGCGGTGTGGGGAAGACGACGCTATTGAACTGTGTGGCGGGGCTGGATCGGTGGGAGGGGGGCACCATTCGCATCGGCGCTACCTTAGTTCCAGAAGGCGCGGAAGCCCGTTCCCTTTTTCGCCGGGAGCACGTGGGCCTGGCCTTTCAGCAACCTCATTTGTTGCCGGAATTCACGGTGCGGGAAAATCTTGAAATGCCCTTCCGCATCGAGGGCACCCTCACGGCCGACCGTGAAGCCTGGATCCAAAACCTGTTGGAGATGGTGGGCCTAGCAGACCTCGCCCATCGCTTGCCCAACCAGCTCAGCGGCGGCCAAGCCGCGCGGGTGGGGTTGGCCCGGGCATTGGTGCGGAAACCCGCCCTATGGCTGCTGGACGAGCCTACGGGGAACCTGGATCCTGCCACGGCGGATGAGGCCTTTTCGCTGCTGCTGAAACTCCATGCAGAGCTGCGCCCCACTACGCTCCTGGTCACCCACAATCCCGAGCTGGCAGGGCGCTGCGAGCGAGTGGCGCGGCTGGGGCTTAAGAGCGTGTCTTAAAAATCCCCTGTGCCGCGACGGAGGTCAGCCGCGATGCAGCGCAAGGAAGGGGCCGCAGCGGCCTATAGATCATAGGCACCAGGCCCGTGACGCCGCGATGTCCAGGCCCTGAGAGCCCGCAAGGGCGGGCGGGACGCCCCGCGTTCCGCAGGGCATGGATGCTGGCCCCGTCCCTTCGGGCTGGGGCGGCGGGCGTCGCGGGGCCGCGTTAGCCTCCCGTGGCGTATGGGCGATATGCCGTGGTCGGCTGCCTTGCCTCGCTCGCCCGGCGCTCCCAGCGCGGCGCGGGGGATTTTTAAGACACGCTCTTAGACCTGAGCGCGGACCGAGCCCTCAGGACCTTCTCCAGCGCCTCCTCAGGGCTATCCGCCATGGCGGTCAGGTGCCCCATCTTGCGGCCTGTCCGCGCTTCGGTCTTGCCATAGAGATGCAGCTTCACGTCCGGGAAGGCCAGCAGGTTCTCCCAGAGTGGTTCTCCATCCTTGGGCCATAGCTCGCCCAGGAGATTGGCCATGGCCGCGGGTTTCAGCAGGGCGGTGTCCCCCAGGGGAAGGCCGCAAACGGCCCGCACCTGCTGCTCGAACTGGCTTGTGATACAGGCGTCGATGGTGGCGTGGCCGCTGTTGTGGGGTCGCGGGGCCAGTTCGTTCACCACCAGGTCGCCGCCCGGCTTCAAAAAGAATTCCACGGTAAGGATGCCGATGACGCCCAGGGTCTCGGCGATGTGCAGGGCCATGGATTGGGCCGTCGCCGCGACTTCGGAGGCGATGCGGGCCGGTAGCACCGTGGTATCCAGGATGTGCCGGACATGGGCGTTCTCGGCCACGGGCCAGACGGTTGAATCTCCATTGGAACTGCGGGCGCAGATGACGCTGCACTCCAGATCAAATGGCACCCAGGCCTCCAGGATTCCCTGTTGTCCGCCCAGGGCCCGGAAGGCCACCCCGAGATCCGTGGTTGGATCGAGTTTTTGTTGTCCCTTGCCGTCGTAGCCAAAGGAGGCAGTCTTCAGCACCGAGGGCAAACCCAATGCCTCTGCGCTTTTGCGAAGATCCGCCTCGGTGTTGATCTCCCGGAAGGGCGTGACCGGGAAGCCATTTTCCGCGAGAAACCGCTTCTCCCGCAGGCGGTGTTGCACCGTGTGGATCACGAAGGCCGAAGGGTGCATGGGCCTCAGCTCCGCTACGGCCTCCAAGGTGGAGCTAGGAATGTTCTCAAATTCCACGGTCATCACGTCCACGCCCCGGGCGAGAGCTTGCGCCGCGTAGATATCGTTGTAGTGGGCCCGCACCTCGAAGTCCGCCACTTGGCCGGCGGGACAGTCGTGGCCGGGATCCATGGCGTGCACGCGAAATCCCAGATTCCTTGCCGCCAGGGTGAACATGCGCCCCAGCTGCCCGCCTCCCAGCAGGCCGAGCGTCGCACCGGGGCGGATGGGATGGGACATTCGGACCTCGAAGGATTTCCCAGTTTCGCATGGCAGAATCAAAACCATGAAGGTCTACGCACGCATCAACCGCATCGGCTGGGTCCATCTATGGCTGAGCCGCGAGAGCTATGAAATGGGTGAGCCTTCGGCGCATTTCTTCAATGGCAAGTCTGAACCCCGTTGGCTGGAAGCGGTCTTCGAGGATGAAACCAAGCGGCTCCTGGGTCTCGGTGAGTTGGCGGAGATCGAGGACCCGGGCTATTTCTCCGAGGAGGACCTAGTCGACCCGGATTCTCCGGAAGATTCAAGCCGCTGATAGAGCGCCAGCAGGCTGGTGGAGGTTAAAAGCGCTACCGCGGAACCCAGGAATTGCGCCGCCCAGAAGGCGGGGCTGTGCAGCTCGGTCCAGGGGTCCGCGATGGGATGGAAGGTCTCCATGGCATAGGCCGCGGCATATTCCACACTCAGGCCCACCCCAATCACCAGCAGGGCCCCGGCGACCACTGGGGGCCAGAACCTTCGCATGAGGTCAAGGCTGCCGTGGCAGGCTTCGACAAAGCTTTCGCCTCGCAACAGCACCCGGGTCGGCGCCCACCCGAAGCAGAGCATCACCAGCAGGCCGGGGAGGACGAGGAGCAGGATGCCGATGCCTGCGGCGATTCCCAGTAGAACTTTCGCGCCGAAGGCCTTAAGCCAGCGGGTTTCAAAGGACTGCCTCCATGATTCTTCCGGATTCCTTGGATGTTGGTGGGCTTCCGCATCCAGGCGCAGCGCCAGCCTCGGCAGGAAATAGAAATCCAGGGGCAGGAGGGCGAGGAAGAAGAAGAGGCTTTCAATGGCCGGGTTCACCCCCAGGTTGCCCCGTATCATCAGCAGCGGCGCCAAACCCCCCAGGCCCATTCCCACCAGGCTGATGGATAGGGCGATCCAGGGATGGCGCGATGCGAGCTTCAGTCCGTCCCACAACAGGGAAAAAGGAGAAGGAAACAATCTCGGCATCCTCCGAGACTATCCGACCCGCGCTATCATCCCCCCATGACGCTAGATGCCCCCTGCCTCCTGGTGGCGAGCCCCATGCTCATGGACCCCAACTTCATGCACTCGGTGTTGCTGCTGGTGGAACACGATGACGAGGGCGCGCTCGGCATCATTCTCAATCGCCAATTGCCCCTTCCCTTGGCGCAGATCTGCGAGGAGAGCGGCCTCAATTTCGCGGGCGCCGATGAGGCCACCGCTTGGCGCGGCGGGCCCGTGGATCCCCAGCGGGGAATCCTCTTGGTGGAAGGCGGCCTCCCCGCGCCAGAGGACACGGTGCTGGATTTCACGCACTTCGTGAGCCATCGAAAAGATTTGTTGGAGGAACTGATGACCGATCCCGAGGGCCGCTTCCGGCTCTTTCTCGGCTACGCGGGCTGGGGCTCGGAGCAGCTGGATCAGGAGCTGGAGCAGGGCGCCTGGATTCGCCGCCCGTTGAATTCCGGCTGGCTCATGCATCCCGATCCCACGGGTCTCTGGACCGTGGCCATCAGCGCGGAGTCCACCTGATGGATGGGAAAGCCATGAAATTCGAATTGGATTTCGATCCCGATGCTGCATTGAAACAGCTTCGCAAAGACAAGGACCTGAAGCGGGTCATTGCGAAAGTCGGCGACTTCAAACTGGCGCTGCGGCCCAATCACAGCCCCTTCGAGGCCTTGGCTGAATCCATCGTCTACCAGCAGCTCAATGGCAAGGTGGCCGCCACCATCTGGGGGCGATTCAAGGGGTTGTTCGAATCAGAACATCTGCGGCCCGAAGATGTGTTTCAAGCCAGTGAAGAACGCTTGCGCAGCGCGGGCCTCAGCGCCGCCAAAGCCGCAGCCATGCGCGATCTCGCGGAGAAAACGCAGGCTGGTTTCATCCCTGGCTGGGCTGCCTTAAAAAAACTCGACGACGAGGAGATTATTGCCCGCATGACCGACGTCCGGGGCATCGGTCGCTGGACCGTGGAGATGCTGCTGATCTTCCGCCTCGGCCGCCCTGACATCTGGCCCGTAGACGATATGGCTGTGCGTGCCGCGTACGGCGATGTGTTCGGCCTCGAGAAAGTAAACCTGAAGGAAATGCGCGAACATGGCGAAAAGTGGCGCCCCTATCGCAGCGTCGTGGCCTGGTATCTGTGGCGGTGGTACAAGCCCTGATGAGGTTTGAGGTGGTGAGGGTTGAGGTACGAGGATGCGATCCTCTTCCTCGTGCCTCAACCCTCGTAGCTGATAACCTGAAGGGGTGGATCAGGGCGTCGCTGTTCTAAAAGGGCAGAGGAAAGTCCGGACTCCAGATAAATTCCGCTTCCGGGCGGAAGGGGCAGTGAGCCTGGTAACGCCAGGGCGGAGTGATCCGACGGAAAGTGCAACAGAGAGCAGACCGCCGATGGCTTCGCAAGGAGCACAGGCAAGGGTGAAAGGGTGGGGTAAGAGCCCACCGCCGCGCTGGTGACAGGGCGGGCACGGTAAACCCCTCACGGAGCAAGACCAAATAAGCCGACGTGCTGAGCGATCAGTGAGGATTGGCCCGATCGAGTCGGCGGGTAGGTTGCTAGAGGCCATCAGTGATGGTGGTCCCAGAGGAATGACGTCACGCGACAGAATCCGGCTTACCGATCCACCTCGGCCCCCGCAAGGGGGCCGTGCTTCTTTGGGCTATGAGCGATGAGCTATCAGCCACGAGCCAAGAAGCGCGGACCATCAGGCTTTTGCTCTTAGCCCATGGCTCATAGCCCATAGCCCTTCTGCTATGCTGGATTTTTCTTTCGAGTAGGCCTCTGTTCTCACCAAATTTCGTTCGCGTGTTGCCTGGACCCTGCGGGAGCCCCAGCCGGGGTTAAATCCACAGCGCAAATAATTGATGGCCGCGTTTTTTTGAGCGGCGGAATCCATTTGAACGAAAAGGAATGAACACCCATGAACTCGAATCTCGAATTGCAATCGCTTTGCCGCCGCTTGGAATATGCCCAGGCCGAGCAAAGCAGCGCCATGGCCGAATCCCAGGCGCGCATGAACCCAGAATCCGGCGCGCGCGTTGAACGCGTCAATGGGGCCTTCGCCGTTTTTCTTGGCCCCGGTCATATGCTGAACCAAGGTCTGGCGCTGGGGCTTGAGGGCCCCGTGACGGACGGAGATCTGGAAGCGCTGGAAGCAATCCTTCCATCGCCCACCGTCTTGGAACTCAGCGCGGGCGCGGATCCCAGCCTTTATCCCTTACTCGCAAAACGCGGCTATCGCCTCCAGATGTTCCAGCAAGTCTGGATGCGAGAGTTGGATAGCCTGCCCGAAAGTTCAGGCAGCGAGTGGGTGGTACGGCCCCTAGAAAAGGGAGAAGAAAAGCTCTTCGCCAGCGTGGTGGCAGCGGGCTTTTTTGAGCGGGATGAACTCAGCGAGGAAGGCCTCGGGATCATGATGCCGGGCACTCAAGCGGTGGGGACCACCTGCTTTCTCGCCTGGTTGGACGGCCAACCGGCCGGGGCGGGAACCCTTGGGATTTCTGGTGACGTGGCGGCCTTGTCGGGCACTTCTATCCGTCCTGGTTATCGCGGTCGGGGTGGCCAGGGGGCGATCATTTCCGCGCGCCTGGCCTTTGCGAAGCAGCATGGCTGCACCCTTGCGTGCAGTGCCACCCTGCCGAATAGCCACTCCCAGTTCAACCTGCAAAAGATGGGCTTCCGCGTGGCCTATCCAAAGGTGGAGCTGGTGCGGGAAACGTGAGAAAAGGGCTATGAGCTTTGAGCTGAGGGTTAGGGGCCGTTACGGAATATCCTTTTTCTAAATCGCAATTCCGTTACGGCCCCTCATGCCGGCCAATGCGAGCGAAGGGAAAGGTTGTTTTGTTACGACGGCCTAGTGCTGTTAGCTGTTAGCTCATGGCTCCAAGCCTCCGCGCCTCCCCCAAGTCCCTCGCCCTCTTCGTGGTGGGCCTGGCCTTTTTTACAGACATGTTCTTGTACTACCTCTTGGTGCCGCTCCTGCCGATTTATGCGCGGGAGCTGCACCTGGGGCAGATGCGCGTGGGACTTCTTTTTGGCAGCTATGCCATCGCGCTGCTGGCGGTGACTTTCCCCCTGGGGAGGTTGGCGGATCGCGCGGGGCGGCGCAGGCCCATGCTCTACGGGCTTCTGGCCCTGGGCGCGACGACGCTACTCTTCGCCTTCTCCAAGAATTATTGGCTGCTAGTCCTGGCCCGAGGCCTGCAAGGGGCGGCGGGCGCGGCCACTTGGATTCCGGGCCTGGCGCTGTTGGCGGATCATTTTCCTGCGGAGCAGCGGGGCAAGGCCATGGGGACGGCCTTCGCATGCGCCAATCTCGGCGTGCTCATGGGACCGCCCATTTCGGGCTATCTCACGCAAGGACTTGGAACCTCGGCGCCCTTCATTCTCGGGGTGGGTTTGGTGGCGCTGGATGCGGCGGGCCGAGCCTTCCTGCTGGAGGAGATCCCCGCTTCAAACTCCGAGATCTTGAGTCCGCGGGTGCTGGCCCGCAATCCCGTGATTCTGGTCTTCAGCGGCGCCCTGGCCCTGGGTTCGGCCCTGTGGGCGGTGTTGGAGTCCACACTACCGCTGCACTTCGACGCGGTGCTGCGCTTCAGTCCGGGCCAGATCGGCCTTTGTTTCGCGGCCGCGGCGGCCACCCATACCGTTACATCTCCGCTGATGGGCCATCTATCGGATCGCATCGGCCGCAAGAAAGTGCTGATGGCCGGATTGAGCTTGAGCGTTTTCCTGATTCCGCTGCCGGTCTACTTCCGCCATCCGGCCTTGGTGGTGGCCAGCATGATGGCGCTAGGCAGCACCGCGAGCTTCATCATGTCGCCCTCGAGCCCCGCGGTGGCGGATGCGGTGGAGAAGACCGGTAGCGCCAGTTTTGCGTCCGCCTTTTCCATCCTCAACATCGCTTACGCCGCCGGCATGATGGTGGGTCCGCTGGTGGGCAGCGCCCTTGTGCAGGTGCTTGGGATTCAAGTCGCGCTGCTCATCGTGGGCCTAGGATTCGGCAGCTACATTCTGGTTGCGCGGAAGGTCAGCGCCTAGGCCCGGCTCGACAACGGCTTGATGGCGCGGTAGATCCATCGCTCCGCATCGAGCGTCCACGCCCCGCCGTGAAGGCCGCCGAAAGCTGCCTCGAGTTCAAGGCCCGCGGCAGCAAGGGATTCGCGGACTTCCAGGTCCGTAGGAATCCAGATGTCGTGGCGGAAGGCGAATCTTCCCTGTTTCCGCTCGGTCCAAATGCGCCGACCATCGGGGCTCCATCGCACGCGTTCGCGATAGCCGAGCTGCTTCAGATGTACCCACCGGCCATTATCGAATGCCACGCTTCGCTTTAGGGCTTCGCGTCCGCAGAGGTCCAGCAGCAGCGTGCCTCCGGGTTTGAGTACCCGTGCGAATTCCTGAAGCTGAAACTGATTTTCCGCATCGGTCGCGAAGTAGCCCCAGGAGGTGAACGCACAAAAGACGCCATCGGCGCAGGCCGCGCGGAAGGGCAGGGCCCGGAAATCCAAGCGCACGAGATCGCCCAGAAACTCGATGCGATGGCGATGAAGGTTTAATGCGCTGAGATCGCCGCTGATCACCTGATGGCCGCAGGCCTCCAGCGCGGGGCGCAGTCGGCCCCAGCCACAGGGCAGATCCAGCACCCGTGATCCTTCGCGGAGCCCCAGCAGGGCTGCCAGCGCGGGGCCTTCATGGGCCGCGTCCCCTTCTTTATCGCGGTAGTGATCGAAATAGGCGGGGTGGTCGAAATCGTGAACGAACCAGTCCTTGGCGGCGTTGTTTGGCATTGCGAAAGTGTAGGCTGGTAAGGAGGAGTGACCATGATTCGCCCTTCCCTATTCACCTTGTTTTCCTGCGCCGCGCTGGTGGCCCAAGTTTCTCCGGCCGCACCGGGCGGCACCCACGGCCTGCGCCTTCCGGCCTCCTTCTTTGTGGGAAATCGCGCCAACCTGTTGCAGCAACTCAGGGCCATGGGTCCGGGCACCCTGGCGGTGATCAAGTCCATGCCCGAGCAGCCGCGCAACGGAGATGGCGACCATTCCTTTCGCCAGGATTCGGATTTCTACTACCTCACCGGTGTGGAAGAGCCCGGCGCCATCGCGCTGCTGGATGCGGACTCCGCCAAGCCCTACACCCTGTTGGTACGGCCCCGGGATCCCAAGCGGGAGGCCTGGAACGGGCCGCGACTGGGCGTGGAGGGCGCGCTGAAGGTGGGTGCGGACCAGGCTTTCGATTTACCCAAAGGCGAGGACACCTTGGCCGAGGCATTAAAGAAGGCCCAGCGGGTGGTGCTCGTCTGCAATCTAGATCGCGACTTCCGCGCGAAGGTCCTGGACGCGGTGCTGCCCTTGGGCACGGACAATGGCCACGGACAGTTCCGGAAGACGCTTCAGGATGGCCGCCACCTGGTGGCTGAGCTGCGGTCCATCAAGCAGCCCGCCGAAATCGACATGATCCAAAAGGCCGTGGACGTGAGCATTGAGGGCCACCTGGCCGCCATGCGGGCTTCGAAGAAATCCCTGAACGAAGGCCAGATCGCCGGGGCCTTCGAGGGCACCGTCCGGTCATTGGGGGCGCGATTCCTCGGTTACGACACCATCGCGGGAGCCGGGAATCAGAGCTGCATCCTGCACTATCCCTTTAACGACGCGGCCCTCCATCCGGGCGACCTGCAGCTCATGGACGCAGGCGCGGAGGTGGGCTTCTACACCGCGGACATCACTCGGACCTGGCCTTCAAATGGAAAATTCTCAGCGGAGCAGCGGGCGCTCTACGACCTGGTCTACAAGGCTCAAGAAGCCGGCATCGCGGCCTGCGCGGTGGGGAATCCCCACATCGCGGCCCATTTCGCGACCTCTCGTGTCATCAGCGATGGCCTAGTGGATCTGGGCATCCTCAAGGGCGCCAAGGACGAGGTTTACCAGCGCGGTGATTGGAAGCGCTTCTTCATCCATGGCACGGGCCACTGGCTGGGTCTGGACGTGCATGACGCGGGGGACTATGGCCAAAAAGATCCGATCTACCGGGCCGGCGGGCGAAGGCCTTTGGAAACGGGCATGGTGCTCACGGTGGAGCCCGGCATCTACATCCCTAAAGGCAGCGAAGGCGTAGACCCCAAGTGGCAGGGCATCGGCATCCGCATCGAAGACGACATCCTGGTCACGATAGATGGGCCGAAAAATATGAGTGGGCGCTTGCCGAGAAAGGCCGAAGAAATTGAACGGTTCCTGAAATAATCCAGTCGCTAAAAGACCCTTCGCTTGAAGGACCAGGTGGACAGGCCCACGGACGCAAGACCGAAGACCAGGACGCCCGCGATGAGCCCCACGGGAAGGGGGCCCTGCTCCACCTGGCGATGCAGGAAGGTTCGGGCCGCCTCCGCCCCGTCCAGGCCCTTCCAGGCCAGCCCGCAGCTGAGGGCGAGGATCAAGGCGAGGGCGAAGAACATGTAACCCTTCGCCGGGCCAAAGTGATGCACAAAGGGGAGGCATAGGAAGATGCCGCACGCATAGACCAGGAAGTCCGTTCGCACACTGCGCAGTGCCTCAGGGCTGGGCGGTGGCACGCGGCCCGGAACCAGGGCATGAGCCAACCAGGAAACCGCCAGGGGAAGGGCCACGCCCGCCATCAAACCGAGCAGACAGGTGAGGTACTTGCTCCGCACAATTTCGGCCCGGGTGACGGGAAGCGCGAGCAGGAACCCTTCCACATCCAGGGTGCCCCCCTGGAAGGTGACGATGACCGTGACCATGAGGATGATCCCCGAGAAGAAAAAGCCGAATGGGGACCACCCTTCTCCAAATTGTCCGCACTGGGCGTTCACCAGCATCGCGAGGTAGAAGGCCAGAAAAGGGGAAAACCCGACCAGGAATCGGCGGTTGGTGGTCCAGGCCATGCGGATCAGCGGGAGCATGAAACCTCCATCTGCCCACGGGCTTGTTGGCCGATGTCGAGGGCCAGTTCACGGCCGTGGAAGTAGACCAGATCCTCCAGGCTGGGACGTTCCTGGAGGGCGCCTTCGGGCAGCATTTTCGCGATGGTTTCAGAAGCTTCGCAGAGCAGGGTGAGGCCCAGTTCCGTGCGTTCACCCCCGCGGCAGCGCTCCCTGAGGGGACTCGCGAGAAGCTCATCGCCACCCTTTACTAGGACCCAGGATTCCAGAAGTTCGTCCTTAGCCCCTGCGAGGACAAGGCGGCCCTGTTTCAGAATGGCCACATGGTCCGCCACCCGCTCCAGGTCGGTGGTGATATGCGTGGAGAACAGCACGGCCTTGCCTTCGTCCTGAATGATCTCCAGCATCAGGTCCAACACTTCGCGGCGCATCAGCGGATCCAGGCCTGAGGTGGGTTCGTCCAGCAGGAGGAGATCCGCGTCGTGGCTGAGGGCCAAGGCCAGGGCCGTCTTCATGCGGCTGCCTTGGCTGAGTTTGTGGAAGGGCGTCCGAAGGGGCAGCTCGAAGGTGCGGCAGAGGCGCTGGAAGCTGGCGGAATTCCAGGTGGGATAGAAGGGCGCCACCACTTGACCGAGTTCCCCCACCCGGAGGTTGCCGAAAAGCGTGGGGCTTTCCTGGACGAATCCGATGCGCCGGCGCAGCGAGGGGCCCTCGCGAAGGGCGTTCTGCCCGAAGAGCTGGATCTCCCCCGAGTCCGGCGGGAGCAGCCCCAGCACCAGTTTCATGAGCGTGGATTTCCCCGCGCCGTTGGCCCCCACGAGGCCCGTGATGGTGCCGCTCGCCACCTCCAGGTCCACGTCCTGGAGCGCAAAGAACCCATATCGCTTGGTGAGGTTCCGGATCTCCAGGAGGTTGGTCATGGCTAGAAATCCTTTCCTTCGAAGGCCTTCAGGGAAACGAGGTAGGACAGCGCGAACAGGGCGAGAATGCCAAAGCCCAAGGGGCCGGGATAGGTGGTCGTCAAATAACCCCCCAACCAGTGAAAGAAAGGCTCCCCACGCTGGGGAAAGAAAAACCAATGGAAGGTTTCGATGACGATTATGGGGAGGGAGGCCAGGCTGATCCCTTTCAGGCCCAGGCGAAGGAATAAGGGCATGGGGTAGGCAAAGAAAAAGAGGAGCGTCAGGCCAAGGCCAAAAGCCTTGGATCGGTCCATGACGTAAAATGGCACGGCCTTGTGCGCGGCCATGCACAGGGCGATCCAGGTGCCCAGGTGCGCCAGTGCGAGCATCAGACCAAGGAAGAGCAGGACTTCGAGGTATCTGAGGCTGACCACGGCCCTGCGGGAGACCGGCAGGACCATAAGATCAGCCAAGGTCCCCTGGCTGTCTTCCCGTGCATGGATCGCCAGGGGAAGGATCGGTACGTACAGGAAACCGATCAAGACCAAGCCCAGTAGGGCGGGACCATCGTCCGCCATCCCGATGGCCCCCAGGATCAGGATCAAGATCAGCACAGGGATAACCAGGGCGTCCCGATGCAGCCTCAGATCCCGTTTCAGAAGATTAAGCAGCATGGGTCTTCCTCCTTCCCAGGAGCACGAGGATGTCTTCGAGGCTGGCGCGTTCCACCAGGGCCTTTCCTTCGAAGCGGCGGCGGGCGGATTCGACATCATCCGTGAGGGCTTCGAAGCCGTGGACATTCGTGCGGAGGCCCTGGAATCCGGCCTTAACGTCTACATCTAAGAGCTCTAACCCACCCTTTACGAGTCCCCAGCGCTCCCGAATCTTGTCCTGGGTTTCGCTGAAAACGATCTGGCCATCCCGGATCAACGTGACGAGGTCGGCGCGGAGTTCCAGGTCCGACGTGATGTGGGTGCTGAATAGGATGGCGCGCTGATCGTTCAGGGTCGCGCCGAGGCGCTGCAGCAGTTCCCGGCGGAAGACTGGATCCAGCCCCGTGGTGGGTTCATCCAACACCAGGAGTTCAGCGTCGCGGCTCAGGGCGAGGGTGAGGGCAAAGCGGGTGCGCTGGCCCAGGGAAAGGGTCTTGGCCTTGGCTTTTGGATCCAGGCCGAAGTCGGCCATGAGGCCCCGCCAGCCGCCCTCATCCCATTTGGGAAAGAAGGACGCGTAGATGTCCTTCAAGGTGACGAGCCGGGCGCCCGGGGAGAATCTGGGTTCATCCGGCACATAGGCGATACATTGGCGAAGCTCGGGGCCCTCCTTGAGCAGATCCCGCCCCTGGAACCGGATCTGTCCCGCATCCAGATGGACGAGCCCGAGGATGGCCTTGATGAGCGTCGTCTTGCCCGCGCCATTGGGACCGATGAGGCCCATCAAGTTGCCGGCGGGCAAGGAAAACCCCGCACCATCCAGATGGAAATCTTTGAAGCGTTTGGTAAGGGCCTCGAGTTGGAGCATGGGGTCAGTCATGGTCCGCCTCCAGGAGAAGGGTCAGCATGTGTTTGAGTTCCTTGCTCCCGATGCCCGCGTTTTGGGCTTCCGAGACGGCTTCGCTAAGCTTTTCTTCGACGGCACGGACCCGTTTTTCGCGGAGGAATTCCGCATTGGGCGAGGCCACGAAGGTGCCCTTTCCGCCCACGGTGTCAATGAACCCTTCGCGCTCCAGCTCGTCATAGGCCCGCTTGGTTGTGATGACGCTGATCTGGAGGGTCTGCGCCAGTTTGCGGATGGAGGGCAGGGCCTCCCCTTCACTGAGATCGCCCGACAGAATCTGGGCCCGGATCTGCCGAAGGATCTGTTCGTAGATCGGACTTGAAGAGGCATTGGAGAGGATGATTTTCATGGGTGGCTCATTTGGACCTACTGTATATGTTCAATATGAACAGTAGGTCCAAAATTCACCCTGTCAAGGAGTTCTCCCGAAGAAAAATTGCGGAGCATGTCCGGGGTCTTTTTCTCCCTCGAATCTAGTTTGGAAAAGGCCGGCGCCAAGCACCAGGCTCCAATGAGTCGTGGCGAAAGGTCTGGGAGTTTTCAAATTAAGTCTGAAGGTAAAAAGAAAGCGGCCCATTGGGGCCGCTACTGCTTGGGACTTGGGAATCGAGACGACAGTATCAGGCTTCGCCTTCGTCCTTCTTCACCAGCTTCACCGCCACATGAGGGTGGGGCAGGTTGGCCACGCCCTTCCAGACGTAGCGTGTTCCCCGTTTCTGGCCCTGCTTGAGAATGACGCCCTCGGCTTCAAGTTCCGCGAAGAAACGGCGAAGGGTGGCGGGCGCCCAGTCACAATCCGTGAGCTGCAGGGCGTCCTGGGCCTCGAAACTGGAGAGCGCGCCGCGGTCCTGGAGCAGGGCCACCAGCTTGGACTTTAGGTCATCCAACTCCTGACGGGAGCGCCGGGCCTTGGTTTTGAAATCCTGCACAATCGCGGGGGGGCCGGGGATGAAGCCGGGGGATGAGCTGACAGGTTGAGCCTGGGGCCGAGCTCCGCCGACCTCGTGAAGGAGGCCGCCTTCCAGGTAGATGTCCGCATTTTCGACCTTGAAAAGCACCACCACCGAGCTAGCTGCAACCCCTTCGTGGTGAAGGGCCTCCAGGACCCGGTCGCCGATACGCTCTTTTTGGGCCCTGGAAAGGGGAGGCGTGTGAATCACGACCATTGCCATGGGCAACTCCAGTTTGGGGGTGAGACTCCAGTTTATGTTCACGGATAAACAGGTCAAGCAGGTTTTGGAGAGATTCAATTAAACTTGATAAAGGAGACCC
>JANXXC010000253.1 GCA_025350765.1 Holophagaceae bacterium
CGAAATGTACAACCTGGAGCTGCAGGAAGTGCTGATCGGCACGCCCACCAGCGGGCAGCAGGGCGGCCAGATCGAGCAGATCCTCATCCAGCTTAGGTCCAGGCAGATCGCCAACGAACAAGTGGAGACCTATTCCCGCCAGGAAAACGCCGCGGTCAAGGAACGCGAATTGCGCGAAGCCGAGGCCAAGGCCAAACAGCAGACCATGCTGACGGAATCGGAAATCTCCATCGCGGTGCAGAGCAACCAGGGCAAGGCCGATTACGCCCGCGCCCAACAAGAGGCCAACCGCATCCAGACCCTTGCCGGCGCAGAAGCCGAGAAGGTCCGCATCATGGGCGAAGGCGAAGGCAAGCGCATCAAGGCCATCGCCGATGGTGAAGCCGAGCGCGCGGCGCGGGTCGGTATCGCCCAGGCCATCGCCATTGAAGAGCAGGTCCGCGCCTACGGCGGCCCGCAGTACCAGCTCACCCAGGCCGTCATGAACCGCTTCGCCGAAGCCATCGAAAAAGGCCAGCTCGACATCGTTCCGAAGATCAACATGTCCAGCGGCGGCACGGGCGGCGGCAACCTCATCGAGAATTTATTGGGCCTATTGATGACCCAAAAAGTCGGCGAGATCGTGGGACTTGCATCGCCCGTCGAGCGAGATCCGGCGGTGCAGGCCCTGCGCGACGAGATGAAAGCGCGGATGAGAAAACCGGAAGCGGGGTCCTAGGCAGCCTGCCTTCTTGACGCGGACTAGGAAAAGAGGAGGATGTCATTGATCCGAAGGTGGCACCATGCGTTCTCTCGCCCTGACCGGGGCTGTTCTCTCGGCCCTTTTCTTCGCACCAAGCTCCTCGCCAGCCCAAGAAGGCAGGCAATGCCACGACCCCAGCAGCCCTTCCTTGGGGGATCTGAGCAAAGTCGGCACCTGTCGCTTTCCCATCTCCGGCGGCCGAGCCCTCCGAAATGACTTCAACCGGGCCTTGGCCGTCCTCCATTCCTTCTGGTATCAGGAGGCACGCCTAGCCTTCCAGGACCTCGCCAAGAAGGATCCCCATTGCGCAATGGCCCATTGGGGCATCGCGATGACCTACTATCATCCGCTATGGGCCCCGCCGACGCCTGATGAACTGATAGAAGGAAGCGCTGCGGCTTCGAAGGCGTTGGAACTCGGCCCCAAGACCGAGCGGGAGCGGGACTATGTCGCGGCCCTCAATGTCTTCTACAAAGACGCGGACAAGCTGGACCATCGCACCCGCGCCCTGGCCTACGAGAAGGCCATGGAGGAGCTGTACGAAAAGTACCCCAAGGACGATGAAGCGGGCATCTTCTACGCGCTGGCCTTGAATGGAACCTTCCTCTTCACCGATAAGTCCTACACCAATGTGATCAAGGCCGGGAAGCTGCTGGAGAAGCTCGCTCCGCGCAATCCGAACCACCCCGGCATCGCCCACTACATCATTCACAGCTACGACTACCCTCCCCTTGCCTCCAAGGCCTTAGCCGTGGCGCGGGGTTACGCCAAGATCGCGCCCGGCGTCCCCCATGCACTCCACATGCCTTCCCATATCTTCACGCGCCTGGGCCTGTGGGATGAAAGCATCCAGTCCAACCTCGCGTCGGCGAAGACAGCCCAGGATTACGCGGCCTTGCACTTTAGGGGACGCAATTCCTTCGAGCAGCTGCACGCCGTGGACTACCTGGGATACGCCTACCTCCAGAAAGGAGACCTCCCCAAGGCCCAGGAGCTGGTGGCGGAACTCGCCGCCATGAAGGCCCTCGAACCCGCCGACGATTTCGCAGGCGTCTACGCTTTCGCCACCCTGCCCGCCCGGCTGCAGGTGGAGACCCGGAATTGGAAGGCCGCCGCGGCCCTGCCTTTGAGCCCCGCCTTCATCACATGGAGCAAGTTCCCCCACATGGAGGCCAACGTCCAATTCGCCCGGGCCTTGGGGGCGGCACGCAGCGGGGACGTCCCTGGAGCTAGGCAGGCCGCCGATCGCTTGAAGGTCCTGAAAGACGCCATCCCCGATCCCAAGCTGAAGTACTGGAAGGATCCCGTGGAAGTGGAACGCCGCGAGGCGGAGGCATGGGTCGCCTTCGCGGAAGGGAACAAAACGCTAGCCCTTGAACTCATGCGCGCCGCCGCCGCACTGGAGGATTCCACGGAGAAGCATCCGGTGACCCCCGGACCCATCCTGCCCGCCCGCGAACTCCTGGGCGATCTGTTGATGGAACTGGGCCAGCCAGGCCCCGCCCTCGCCGAATACGAGAAGTCCCTGGCCACTTCCCCGAACCGCTTCAATGGGCTCTCCGGTGCCGCCAAGGCCGCCCGGATGGATGGTCAGCAAGACAAGGCCCAGCGCTACTACAACCAGATTCTGCGCCTAACGAAGGGCGTCGCCAGCCATCGCACCGAAGTTCAGGAGGCCAGAGAATACCTGGACGGAATCCGAAAGGCCGGGCTCCAAGCCGTTGTTCTAAATTAATCGGGTGGTGCCAGAGGACAGGTTCATGTTTGGGTTTCCGTGCGCTTCGCGCGCTCCTGTTCCACCAGGACACGGCGAAGAATTTTTCCCGAAGGCGATTTGGGAATCTGCGCCACGAACTCTAGGGCGCGGATGCGTTTGTGCGCGGCGACTTGGCCTTCCACGAAGGCCATGAGATCGTCCGCACTCGCGCTGGCGCCGGGTTTCAGGACCACGAAGGCCTTGGGCAACTCCCCGGCCCGCTCGTCGGGAATGGGAATCACCGCGACGTCCGCCACGCTTGGGTGGGTGAGCAGCAAGTCCTCCAATTCGGCGGGAGCCACCTGCATGCCTTTGACTTTGATCAGCTCCTTCAAGCGATCCACGACCGAAACGAAACCCGCCTCATCAATGATCGCGATGTCCCCGGAATGGAACCAGCCTTCGGAATCCAAAACCTGGGCCGTCGCTTCGGGACGGTTCAAATATCCAAGCATGACCTGGGGCCCCCGGATCCAGAGCTCCCCACGCTGGCCCCGGGGAAGCGGCTCGCCGTTCTCGGGGTCCACGATCTGACATTCCGACCCCGCCACCAGCCTGCCAGCGGAACCCGCGGGCGCGCCTCCGTCCTCAGGCCCCGCCAGCACCACGGGGCTCGTTTCCGTAAGGCCATAGCCCTGCCGCACCTGGCAATTCGGGAGCCGAGCCTGAACCTCTAGAGTGAGGGCGTCGCCCAGGGGCGCGGCCCCCGAGATGATGCACCGCAGGGAAGACAGATCGTAGCGATCCACCAAGGGATGTTTGGCCAGGGCCAATAGGATGGGGGGCACCAGGAATGCGAAGGTGATGCGATGGCGCTGAATGGTTTCCAGGAAGCCCTCCAGATCGAAGCGCGGCATCAACACCAGGGTGCAGCCCGCGGACAGGCTGGTGTTCATCACCACGTTCAAGCCGAAAATATGGAAGAGGGGCAGCACGCCCAGCACCACATCGTCCTGGCGAAGCCCGAACATCGCCCCCTGGACCATGTTCGCGACCAGGTTCCGATGGGTGAGCATCACGCCCTTGGGCAGCCCCGTGGTGCCACTGGAATAAGGCAGCGCGGCGATGTGCGAGGCGGGATCAAAGCGCAGTTCCGGAAGCGTTGATCCATCGCCGGAAACCTCAGCAAAAGGCTGGCCGCCCTCTCCCTCGCCCGCAACGAAGACCAGACGGAGACCCGCCGCCCGAGCCGCTTCTAGCGCCTTGGGAAGGATGGCGGGGGACGCCAGGAGCATGGAGGCCCCAGCATCTTTCAACTGGTGTTCCATTTCGCTCGCGGTGTAGGCGGGGTTCAAGGTGGTCACGCTGCCGCCGAGGCGAAGCGCCGCGTAGAACGCGATCACGAAGTCCGCGCCATTGGGGCAGGCGATGGCAAACACGTCGTTCCTTTTGAACCCTCGGTCCGCAAGGCCCGCCGCCACTCGCTCCACGGCCGCGCGAAGGCCCAAGAAATCGAATTCAAGACCGGAACCCAAGTCCACCAACGCGGCCTTGTGGGGTAGATCCCGAGACCGTTGGAGCACCATTTCATGGACGGAATGATCGGGTACCTGAAATTCCGGAACATCGCTGCGAAGGATCATCGGAACTCCTGGAAAATTAGAATTGGCTCAGTGGGACTTGCCGCTCCAGGCTTGAAGCCCCACGCCAAGCACGATGATGGCCAGGGCCACCCAGCGGATCGGCGGGATCACTTCAGCGAGAAAGGCTCTCGCCATCAGGGCGTTGGCGATGAAGCCCAGAGCGAGAAATGGATAGGCGTAGTTCACCTCCACAAGACTCAAGGCACCCAGCCACACCACCACGCTCACGGCGTAACAGGCCAGCCCCGCCAGCACCCATGGTTGGAGCATCACGCGCACCAGCGCACCGAATTCCAGGTGCAGGCCGCCAGCGGCGCTCAGCCCCTTCTTGAGGCAGATTTGGGCGGCGGCGTTCAGCAACACGCCGATGAGGATCAGTGGGATGGCCTTGAGGTTGGGAGTCATGGACGCCTTCGGGTTGACATGAAACTACACGACCGAGGGTAGGAATAGAAACGGTGCGATGGAAAAGAAAAGGGCCCCTCCTGGCCGCCTCGGGTCATTTGAATCGTTGGAGTTGGCCGACTCCCGCATTGGCATTTCGATTCCGCATCTCCACATCCCATCGGTGAAAGCCCCAGGTGCCCAGGATGAGGTAGACCACGCAAAGGGTCGCGGCGGTTTCGCGCACCAGGAATTCACCTTCTCCGATGGCGCATTTGGCGCTCACCGAAAGGGCGCCCAAGAGCAGTACCAGCGCCGATGCGCGCAAGGGCCAGAGGATCGGCGCAAGGTGGGATTGGACTTCGAGACCCCCCAGGCGGAACCCACTCACCGCGATGAAAGCCAGGGCCGGCAGCCAGAGTCCCGCGGCCAGGAGACCGCCAATGCGGCGGATGCGGGCTTCGCTGACACCCTCCACATAAATCGGCTGCAGCATCCCCCCCAGCAGCAGCGCTAGGAAGGGATAGGCCACCAGTGGATCAAGGCCCCGCCCGGCCGAGCCCGCGAGGCTGAACAGCAAAGGAATCAAAAACGCGATCATCAGAAAGCGTACGAGGGGCGCCTTGTGGGCGCCGCTGCCCCGCAGGAAGACCACCAGCGCCGGTAGCAAGATCACCCAGGGAAAGATGTCCCGCAACAGGTAGAGGCCAATCATCCACAAGGGCTGCAACTGAAGCAGGGGCTCGTCTGCGGTACCTGTAGCCAAGGTCCCGCCTCCCATCCAGAAGGCTCGGAAATAAGTCAAAGCCGCCCCCAACAACACAACGCCGAGGCCCCATCCCAGTAGCGAAGATTTCAACGCCTTCAGATCCCGTTGCCAGGCGAGGAAAACCGCAAACAGCAGGATGGACATCAGAATGGGCAGGGGACCCCTCAGGAGAAAGGCCAGCCCGAGCCATGCGTAGGACCACCGGAACCAGCGCCGATGCTCATGCTCCACGCCTTCGGCCCGGCCCCTCAGCAACAAATATCCCGCGAGCCAGCAGAGCCAGCTCCATCCAAGCACGCTCGAGAACACCACATCCACCTGGATGAATTGCGACTGCCAGAACCACAAAGGCGTGGCGCACAGGATCAGAGTCCCAAGGCCCGCCACATCGGGCTGGAGGAAGCGCGCAGCCCATCGCCGGAAGGCGAAGAGAAAAGCGATGGAACCCACCACCAAGGGAAGGCGAAGGGTCCAGGCCGCTGGCCCGGAAGTGGAGCCCGCGCCGCCCACCAGTGCGTCTGCGGCGATAGAGGAAGCCTTCAACATCCACTGGAAGAGGACCGGAATCCCATTCGCAGGTTTCCATGGACCCCGCGCCAGCTCGGCCCAACCCAGTTCGTCTGCGCCCCACAAAGCACGGCAGAACATGACCGCGGCCAGGAGCAGGCCATAGAGAATAAGAACGCGATTCTCCCTCACCCAAACACCGAACCGCTGGCCCGGCAACTGCGGTACGCGGTGCTCAGAAAACTCGTCGAATTCGTCCATCACCCCAGTGTCCCCCGGAGGGGCGGCGGCGCAAAGCCATGATGCGGCCTCCCCGATCGGGAACGGCGGTAGAATCCACCCGTAGCCAAGGAGCTCCCATGTCTCGTTCACGCTTGCTAGGTCTCGCGCTCACGGTCTCATTCCTGGTGGGGCCGCTCACCGCCATGAGCAGTAATGGAGCCCAAGACACCAAGGAAAAAGTCAAATCCGACGTCAAAGAAGCGGGCAAGGACGTGGGCCAGGCCGGCAAGAAGATCGGACACGCGGCCAAGACCGGCGGCAAAAAGGTAGGGCACGTGGCCAAGGACAGCGGGAAAGCCATCGGCAAGGGCGGCAAAGAAGCCGGAAAAGGCATCGCCAAAGGCGCCAAGGATGCGGGCAAGGGCGTCAAGGAAGCCTTCAAGAAAAAC
>JANXXC010000027.1 GCA_025350765.1 Holophagaceae bacterium
TCTGTGAAATCTGTGGATTCAATGATGTTCATGAATTCCAAACCCGAACTCCGAAAACGGATGCGCGCCTTACGCAGCGGCATCCCCAAGGAGCAGCACCAGCGCCTGTCCGCAGCCATCTGTGCCGCGCTCACGCAGTTCTGTCTGAGCCGCCGCATCACGCGGGTCGCCGCCTTCTGGCCCTTCAGCTCAGAGGTAGATCTCCGCGAATTTTTTAGCGCGCATCCAGATTGGAGCTTCTATTTCCCTCGGGTTGTTTCCACGTCTCCGCCCCGCCTCGCCTGGGGTATGGAACCCCTAGAATTGGGCCTTTGGGGCCTGATGGAGCCGCATTTCGCGCAGCAT
This sequence comes from Holophagaceae bacterium, assembly GCA_025350765.1. Lineage (GTDB taxonomy): Bacteria > Acidobacteriota > Holophagae > Holophagales > Holophagaceae > JANXPB01. The sequence continues at coordinate 346 of JANXXC010000027.1, forward strand.
TTCGATCCACCCGTTCAATTGCTTTTGGTACCGGGCCTGGCCTTCGATGATCGCGGTTATCGGGTGGGGTATGGTGGCGGATTTTTCGACGCGCTGCTAGATCACGGCGACGCAGACATGATCGTCATGGGCGTGTGTTTTCAATCGCAGGTGGTGGATCACGTGCCCGAAGACCCCCACGACGTTCCCGTGGATTGGCTCTGCACCGAGAAACGGATACGCGATCTGCGGGATTGATCCGGCATCATCAAAAAAAGAAACCGCGAAAAAAAATTGGCCACAAAGTACGCAAAGATCACAAAGGATCCCTTTGTGGCCTTTGTGGCCTTTGTGGCCTTTGTGGGTTATTTAATTTTCGTCCTTCTTCGTGTGTCTTCGTGGCTCATTTTTCGGTCTTGATTACTTTCGGTTTCCCGCCGGGCACGGCCTTATCCACAGCCTTAGCGGCGGGAAGGTGGTACTTGGTTTCTTTGGTGCGGCTGGCACGGAAAAAAAGCAGGGTGTGGCCGATGGTCCAGACGTGTTGAAGGCCGTCCACCTTGGCGCAAAGGGCTTCAATGACGCTCTGTTTGTCTTCAAAACTATTGTCGTTGATCTTGATCTTCATCAGCTCGAGGCTGTCCAGCATGATGTCCAGTTCTGCCACCAGCGCGGGCGTTATGCCGCCCTTGCCGATGTGCACCACGGCCTTCAGGTGATGGGCTTCGCCCTTGAGATATTGGCGCTGTTTGGGTGTGAGCATCGCAGAACTCCGTTCCTCACTTTACCTGGAACCTAGGTCATCACGCGGCAGCTTCCCAAAAGGCGCGGCGCTATCTCCGCCGCACCAGCACCAGCGTCCGGTCATCCGCCAGGGGCGCGCCGCGGGTGTGTTTGTCCAGGGAATGGTGGAGCTGCTCGCCGACGATGGGCAGGGGCTTGCCTTTGTGGGCCACCACGGCGTTGCGGATGCCCACGATGTCGAAATCAATGCCCGCGGGATTCTGGGCCTCGGTGATGCCATCGGTGTAGAGGGCCAGCACGTCCCCCACCTCTAACGTGCGCTGGTCCTGGCCGTAGGGCGTACCCGCCAGCATGGCCAAGGGAAGGCCATGGGAGCCCAGTTCTTCTTCGCGGCCATCGGCCCTCAACAAGAGACCCGGATTGTGGCCCGCGTTGGTGAAATGGATGGTGCCGGTCGCGGGATCCACCAACACGAAAATGGCCGTGATGAATCGGTTTTTGGCGGTGTGCAGACCCAGGGCGCCGGAAATGCGCGTGGCTAGTTCCGCGGGCTCGAGCATGATTTCCGCCCAGGCATTCATGTAGGCCGTGAAGGCCGCCATCATGAGGCCCGGCCCCATGCCCTTGCCGCTGACATCCGCGATGGCCACGTACATCTTGCCGTCCGGGCGGGGCCAGTAGCCGAAGAGATCCCCCGACACCTGCCGCGAGGCTTCGTTGGAGCCGTAGAGCTCCCAGCCCACGACGATGGGATCTTTTTCGGGCAGCAGCTTCTGTTGGATCTGGCGAGCCATGGCCAGCTCCTGATCCATGGCTTTTTTCTTCTGGACTTCCTCGAGTAACCTCGCCGTGCGGATCTTGGCGGCGGCGATGTGGGCCAGGGCCGTCACCAGGCGCAGATCGTCCGGGGTGAAGGGTTCTCGGTAGGCCTTGGCGTCCATGTAGATCAGGCCGATGACCTGCCCTTCGTGTTCGAGGGGCGTGACCATGATGGTGGCCATACCGCTACGCACGATGCTCATGGCGCCGGAAGTACGTGGATCATCGAAGGCGTTATTCACCAGCAGGGCTTCGTGGCGTTCCATGACCGCATCCACGAGGGTCTGACTGAGCTTGATGGCCTTGCCCTGCAGGAACTCGTTGGTGCGGACCACGATGGGTTGCAATTCCCCGTCCGCATCCTTCAGAAGAACGACACTGCGGTCCGGCTCGAAGAACTGAAAGAGGCGTTCCATCAGGTGGTCCAGAAGGATATCGGTGGCGACGTCCTGAACCAGCTCCAGCGTGAGATCGCTCACCATGTTCAGGGCGTTGAGCCAGCGCCTGGCCTGGTTCTCCGCCGGCACGGTGCCGAATGAACCACTGCGCAGCTCCGAAGCCCGGAACACCATGGTGCCGCTGGAATACTCTTCCTTGGCGACCTTCTCGATCTGGACCGCCGACATCATGGCCGTGCCCGTTGGCTCATCCCCCAGGCTCAAGGCAACGGTGCCCAACACAAGACTGTCGCCGGATTTCAAGGGGTGGACGCCTTGGATGCGCAGTCCGTTCACCATGGTCCCGTTCAGGGATCCCAAGTCTTCGACCAGCGCCTTGCCGTCCCGGAATTCCAGCCGCGCATGATGGCGGGAGAGGCTCGGATCCTCGATGACCACGTCATTCTGGGCCGACCTTCCAATGCGCCAGGACAGAGCTTCAGGCCCCAGCATTCGCGGGGTCTGGCCAGGGATGCGGAGGAGGAGGCGGCTCATGGGTGTGATAACACCGATGATCCTAGCAGGGGGCCAAAAGAATGTTTTCGCATTCCTTCATGAGAGACTTTTCCCCTTCAGGAGCGCCCATGCACCTTTGCACGCGTATGTTGTGGATGCTGGCTTCACCGCTGCTTTTCCTAGCCTTCCCGCTCCGAGCCGGCTTCCCGCCGCGCACCCTTCGCGTGGACTATGTCCACCAGGGCACAGCCGCCACCGAATCCTTGGGCCTGGAACGGGTGGTGCTGGAGCCCCTGCCCTGGCCTGGAAATCCATCGAAGGTCGTGGACGATTCGAATCTTGGCAAGTTCAAGTTCGAGGTTAGGGATGCCAAGACCCAGAGCCTGCTTTACTCTCGGGGCTTCGCCAGCATCTTTGGCGAGTGGCAGGACACGGTCGAAGCGGCCAAGCGTGCCCGGGCCTTCTCCGAATCCTTTCGATTCCCCAAGCCCGAAGCCCCCGTGGACATCCATCTTTTCCGGCGAATGGCCGACAACGGCTGGAAGGAAATCTGGATGCTGAACCTGGATCCCGATGCCCAAGATGTGGACCGCTCCGCGCCGCCCAGCGCCGGTGAGAGAGTCCCAATTCTCAACCACGGCGATCCCTCCGTGAAAGTGGATTTGTTGATTCTCGGCGACGGCTACACCCTGGAGGAAAGACCCAAGTTCATCAAGGATGCGAAACGCCTGGCTTCAAGGCTCTTCGCGGTCTCGCCCTATAAGGAACACGCGAAAGATTTCAATGTCTGGGGACTCTGTCCCATCAGCCCGGCAAGCGGGATCTCTCGGCCCAGCACCGGCGTCCACCAACGCAATGCCATCGGCAGCAGCTATGACGCTTTCGGCGCCGAACGCTACGTGCTGACCTTCGACAACCGGGCCTTCCGGGATTTCGCCTCCCAGGCGCCCTACGACTTCGTGGAAATCCTGGTGAACGGCCGCACCTACGGCGGCGGCGGCATCCATCAGCTCTACGGGACGGTGGCCTCGGACAATGCCTTTTCGCCCTACATTTTCGTCCACGAATTCGGCCATCATTTCGCGGGATTGGCGGACGAATACTACACCAGCGACGCGGTGCTTGCGCCCGGAAAGCCGCGCCAAGAGCCCTGGGAGCCCAACGTCACCGCCGATCCCAAACATCCGAAATGGGCGGATCTGGTCACCGCGGATCTCGCCTTGCCAACCCCTTGGAAGAAGACCGAATTCGAAACCTTCAGCCACGGGATCCAGGCTGAGCGCCGCGCCATCCGTGCCGCCCACAAACCCGAAAGCGTGATGGAAGAGCTCTTTCGCCGCGAACGGAAGCACGAAACGGAACTACTGGGAACCGATGCCCACAGCGGAAAAGTCGGCGCTTTCGAAGGCGCCAACTACGAAGCCACCGGCTACTTCCGCAGCCAGGAGGACTGCATCATGTTCACCCGCGATGAAGCGGGTCTCTGCGCCGCGTGTCGGCGGGCCATCGAAGGCGTAATCCTCCAGTACACTGGGCACTGAGTCCCCCCGAATGCCACTCACACCAGGAATCCACCTCGGTCCCTACGAGATTCTTTCGCCCCTCGGCGCGGGCGGCATGGGCGAGGTCTGGAAAGCCAAGGACACGCGCCTAGACCGCCTCGTCGCCGTCAAAGTGCTGCCAGAGCATCTGACTGAGAATGCCGACGCCCTGGCGCGCTTCGAGCGGGAAGCCAAGGCGGTGGCGGCGCTGAATCATCCGAACATCCTGGGTCTTTTCGATATCGGGAAGCAGGACGGCATGGTGTTCGCGGTGATGGAATTGCTCGAAGGCGAATCCCTGCATGAGCGCCTGAGGCAAGGCCCCCTGCCCCCGCGCAAGGCCATCGAACTCGCGGTGCAAATGGCCCACGGACTCGCCGCCGCCCATGACAAGGGCGTGGTCCACCGGGACCTGAAGTCCGACAACCTTTGGATCACCAAGGACGGCCGCCTCAAGATCCTCGACTTCGGCTTGGCCAAGCAGGTGGTGATTCCGAAGCACGGCTCCCAGTCCTTCCTCCCCACCCAAGCCATCAGCGCCGATCCAGCCCAGCGCACTCAGGAGGGCATGATCCTCGGCACCATCGGGTACATGAGCCCCGAGCAGGTGCGGGGCGAAAACGTGGATGCCCGCGGCGATATCTTCAGCTTCGGGGCCGTGCTTTTCGAAATGCTCACGGGGAGGAAGGCCTTCGCCCGCGATACGGCCGCGGACACCATGGTGGCCATTCTAAAAGAGGACCCGCCTGACCTCGAGAACACCAGCAGACCTTTGTCTCCTGGCCTTCTACGCGTGCTGCACCATTGTCTGGAAAAAGATCCGGCCCATCGCTTTCAGGATGCCCACGACCTGGCCTTCGCCCTGGAGAATCTCTCCCCGGGATCCGACAGCGCCGCCCCTTTTGCCACCCCTTTCGCACCCCAAAACCAGAAGACCTCGCGGAAATGGGCCGCCTTGGTCGCTCTAATGGTAGTAAGCGCGGGACTGGCCGGATGGGCGCTTCACGGCGGCAATGATTCGGCCGCACCCGTGGCGGTGCGCGCCGTGACCTACAGCGGTCACGACACCTCCCCCGCCGTCAGTCCTGATGGCCAGACGCTTGCGTTCACGTCGGATCGAGATGGCAAGTACTGCATCTGGCTCAAGCAGCTTCATGGGGGCGATGAGCGAGCCCTGACATCGGGCACCGATAATTTTTCAAGGTTCTCCCCGGATGGCTCCGCCATCCTCTTCACTCGCACCTTGGGACAAAGCACGGCCCTCTACCGAACCTCCCTGCTGGGGAGCGAGCCCCGCAAGATCGTGGAGGATGCGACCCATGGGGACTGGTCCCCAGATGGCCAGCAGATCGCCTTCGTCCGGATCCGTACCGAGGCCAGCACCCCCGTCTCCACGCTTTTTACGATTCCCGCAGGGGGCGGCGCAGAGCGCGAGATCACGCGCTTTCAAGGCGAATTCGCGGGGTTCCCGCGCTGGAGCCCGGACGGCCGTTGGATTGCCCTCAACACACCTTCAGCCATCGCCGCCGGTGGCGTCCTGCGGAAGGTCTTCGTGGTGGATGTGAAGAAAGGCAGCTTCCAGGTATTAAGGCCTCCGACCTCCTTCGGAAGCCTCTCCTGCGCCGCCTGGGTGAATGACAAAGAGATCATCTACCTGCAATCGGAGTCCGCAACTGGACAGGGCGTCTCCGTGAGCTCCGCCCGCGCCTTTCGCCAGAACGTCAGGAGCCAGGCCATTCAGCCCCTGTTCTGGGCGGCCGGCAGCGGGTCCACCCTGGACCTCCTTCCGGACGGTCGCATCGTGTTCGATGGCATGAGCGGGCGACAGAATCTCCGGGAATACGACCTGACCGCCAAGACCGCGCCCCGCTGGCTTACCAGGGGAAGCATCAATGACCGCCAGCCGGTCTTCTCATCGGATGGCGATTGGGTGACCTTCTCCTCCAACCGCTCCGGCAACCTCGATCTCTGGGCCGTCTCCACCCACACGGGTGTGGTGCGTAGCATCACCGACGATCCAGCCGAAGACTGGGATCCGGGCTACTCAGCGGATGGCAAGACCCTGCTCTGGAATTCCAACCGCAGTGGAAATTTTGAAATCTGGGCTTCGAACCCCGACGGCACTGGAGCGCACCAGGTCACCCGCGACGGCGAGGATGCGGAGAACCCCACCCAGACTCGGGATGGCGCTTGGGTGGTCTATGCCACGGGCAACCGCAAGCATCCGGGGATGTGGAAGATCCATCCCGATGGAAGTGGCGCCCAGATCCTTGTGCCCAACGGAACGGTCGTGCTGCCAGAGGTGTCCCCGGACGGCGCCTACGCCCTTTTCTCGACTAACGCGCTCAACTCGACCGTGATTCAAGTGGTGCGAGTGGAGGACGGAATGAAAGTGCCCTTCGAGATCCGCCTGGAAGGCCGGCGGCAGAGCATCACCGTTCCTGGGCGCGCCCGCTGGACTCCCGACGGCAAGCGCATCATCTTCACCGGCCGGGACGCGAAAGGATTGTATGGCGTCTTCATCCAGGAGTTCATCCCCGGACAGGACACCACCGCCTCCCGCCGCCCCCTCGCGGGCTTCGACCCGGATTGGATCACCGAATCCCTGGGACTCTCCCCCAACGGCAAAAGCCTTGTCCTGTCCGAATCGGAACGGGTCTTCAGCATCATCATTGCCGACGGGCTGAAGGGCCTAGAACGGAAGGGGGCGACACGATGACCCTCGCTCCGGGCACCAAACTCGGCCCCTACGAAATTCTCAGCCCTCTTGGCGCGGGTGGCATGGGCGAGGTTTGGAAGGCCAAGGACACGCGTCTGGATCGCTTGGTGGCCATCAAGGTGTTGCCTGAGCATCTCACTTCAAAGGCCGACGCCCTGGCGCGCTTCGAGCGGGAAGCCAAGGCCGTCGCGGCGCTGAACCACCCTAATATCCTCGCCATCTTTGATATTGGGCTCCACGAAGGCATCGTCTATGCGGTCATGGAGTTGCTCGAAGGGGAATCCCTCCGCCAGCGCCTGGCCCACGGCCCGCTGACGCCTCGCAAGGCCACGGAGCTGGCAATCCAGGTCGCCAGCGGCCTGGCGGCGGCCCATGAAAAGGGTGTCGTCCACCGCGATCTCAAGCCCGACAACCTTTGGATCGGCAAAGACGGCCGGTTGAAGATCCTGGACTTCGGGCTGGCCAAGCAGATGATCATGTTCGCATCAGGATCCGACTCGGTGATGCCCACGATGGGCTTGGCCGCGAACGAAGCAAACCGCACCGAAGAAGGCCGGATTCTCGGCACCTTGGGTTACATGAGTCCCGAGCAGGTGCGCGGTGAAGCCGTGGATGCCCGGTGCGACATCTTCGCCTTCGGGGCGGTGCTCTTCGAAATGCTTACGGGTCAGCGGGCCTTCGCGCGCAACACCGCCGCGGACACCATGGCATGCATCCTCAAGGAAGATGCGCCGGTCATCGAGAGCAGCAACAGAATCGTGCCCCAGGGGCTCCAGCGGGTGTTACAGCACTGCCTCGAAAAGGACCCCGCCCATCGCTTCCAGGACGCCCGCGACCTGGCTTTCGCGCTGGAGAGCCTGTCCTCGGACTCCATCAGCTCTGCGAGCTTCAAGGCACCGCCCCCGCCGCGCTGGCGGAAGCTTCCCGGGATTGGGGTCGCGAGCGTGGCCGTGGCGCTCTTGGCGGCGGCTGCCTTTGGCTGGGCAGTGAGGGGTGCTGGTCGGCACGAGCCCACCTTCCAGCGGCTCACCTTTCAGCGCGGCACGGTGGAGAATGCCCGCTTTGCGCCCGATGGAAAGACCATCGTCTATAGTGCCCGCTGGCAGGGCCGGTCCCCCGCCCTTTTCACCCTCCAAGGAGAGGGCCCCGAATCCCGGCCCCTGGGCCTCGAAAATGCCTCTTTCCTTTCCATTTCCCACTCCAACGAACTGGCGCTTCAGCTATCGCCACGCATCTGGGCTGGCCTCCATACCGGGAAGCTGTCGCGCGTTCCCATGGGGGGCGGAGGGACGCGGGACGTTCAGGAAGACATCCACCATGCGGACTGGAATCCAGTCACGGGTGAATTGGCGGTGATTCTTGATATCAATCTGCGGTGGCGATTGGAATCCCCGCCGGGAAAGTCGCTGTATGAAGCGCTTCGGTACCTAGATCACCCCCGCTTCTCGCGCCGGGGCGGGCACATTGCCTTTTTCGAAGGGAGTGTCGGGGTGTCGTGGACCATGTTTCCTGAGCCTGGGGAGATCGCCGTGGTGGATGCGGCCGGGAAGAAGCGCGTCCTCGCGACCGCCACGCCATGCACGGGCTTGGCATGGGCCGCGAAAGGCGAAGAGGTCTGGTATACCGAGTGCCTGGATGGAAGCCAGACCCGGCTTTGGGGCGTGACGATCGAAGGAAAACGTCGCCTCATTTGGGGCGGCGCGGGCTTTTTATCGCTGCAGGACATCGCACCTGACGGCCGCCTGCTGATGCTGTCGCGGCAAGTTCAAAGCGGCGTATTGGGCCTGGCATCCACGGCCCAGCGCGAACAGGATTTGTCCATATTCGACGGTTCCACTGCCGTGGATCTTTCCGCGGACGGGGGCACGATGTTGATCAACGAGGGCGGTAGCGGAGGCGGGAAGGGCGGCTCATTCTTCATTCGCCGCAGCGACGGTTCACCTCCGGTGAGGCTGGACAAGGGCAGTGCCGTATCTCTTTCACCGGATGGCAAACAAGTCCTGGCAGCCCTGCCCGGTGACAAGACCCACTTCCACCTCATCCCCACCGGCAGTGGGACGGCCCGAGAAATCCCCCTGCCCGGCTTCGAGGATCTGGGCAGCGCCTGGTTCCTTCCCGGCGGGATTCACATCCTCATCCAGGGCCGAAGGGGGTCTGAAGCCACTCGGCATTTCCTGATAGACATGGAAGGCGGCCCCCCCCGGCCCCTCACACCGGAAGGGACCGCACAATGGCAGGGGCAGAAATGCCTTTCGCCCGATGGCCGCTTCCTGGCGACGAATCGCGATAACGGACAGGGCACCTTCAACGAAATTTTTCCCGTTCAAGGTGGCAAGCCCTTCCCTGTCCCTGGAATCGAACCCAACGACACCCCCATCTGTTGGAGCTCGGATGCCCGCGCGCTCTTTGTATTCAACCGCGAGGGCCTGCCGGTGCGGATCTACCGCCTGGACCTCGCCACCGGAAAGAAACAGCTCATCAAGGAATTCATGCCCGCGGATCCCGGCGGTATTGCCGGTATCACCTCCATCGCCATGACCGGGGACGCGAAAACCTTCGCATTCAACTACCGCCGTCGCCTGTCAGAGCTATTCGTCGTGGAGGGCCTGAAGTGAGCCTCGTCGCCGGCACGAAACTCGGCCCCTACGAAATCCTGTCGCCCCTCGGCGCGGGGGGCATGGGTGAGGTCTGGAAAGCCAAGGACACGCGGCTGGATCGCTTTGTGGCCATCAAAGTTTTGCCAGAGCACCTCGTGGAAAACGCCGATGCCCTGGCGCGTTTCGAGCGCGAAGCCAAAGCCGTCGCGGCGCTGAATCATCCGAACATCCTTGCCCTGCATGACCTCGGAAAACAGGACGGTATGGTGTTCGCGGTGATGGAATTACTCGAAGGTGAATCCGTCCGCGAGCGTCTCGGGCAAGGCCCGCTGCCGCCCCGCAAGGCCATCGAGCTCGCCGTGCAGATGGCGCATGGTCTCGCCGCCGCGCACGAGAAAGGCGTCGTCCATCGCGATCTCAAACCCGATAATTTGTGGATCACCAAAGATGGCCGCCTCAAGATCCTCGACTTCGGCCTGGCGAAACAGGTGCCGCTGCCAGGTGGGGTTGCTCATGCTGAAATGGCCACGGTCGCTTTGGGCGGTCCTGCCCAAACCGAAGCGGGCATGATCCTAGGCACCGTGCGCTATATGAGCCCCGAGCAGGTGCGTGGCGAGAATGTGGATGCGCGCAGCGACATTTTCTCTTTTGGCGCGGTGCTCTTCGAGATGCTCACGGGTCAAAAAGCTTTCGCCCGCCACACCTCGGCGGACACCATGGTGGCCATTCTGAAGGAGGAGCCTCCGGACTTCGTCAACACCAGCAGGCCCCTGCCTCCGGGCCTTCTGCGCGTGCTGCACCATTGCCTGGAAAAAGATCCGGCCCATCGTTTCCAGGATGCCCACGACCTGGCCTTCGCGCTGGAGTCCCTTTCAGACAGCAGCTCCAGCTCGACTTCCCTCGCCGGGCTTTCGCTTCCATCGCGAGGCCCGCGGCTCTCCTGGTCCTGGGCGGTTGGAATCTCGCTCGCGCTCTTGGGGCTGGGTGTGCTTGGCACATTAGGGCTTGGAGGGCACACCCGAAATGAGCCGGAATTCCACCAGCTTACCTTCCGCCGTGGCAACGTTCTGCATGCGCGCTTCACGCCGGATGGCCAGAGCGTGGTCTACGCCGCGACCTGGGATGGCCAGCCCACGGAGCTTTTCATGGCACGCCCAGATGGCACGGTCACGCGGCCCTTGGGCCTATCCAAGGCCAACATCATGGCCGTGAACAAGCGGGGGGAGATGCTGGTGACCCTCATGGGCGAACGCTGGGCTAACCCAGGCAACTCCGGTGTATTGGCCCTCATGCCCATGGAGGGCGGTACCCCCCGTGAACTCATGGAGGGGGTGTTCTACGCCGACTTCGGACCGGATGGGGTGGAGATCGCCCTGACGTATCGTCCAATTGACGGTCCAGCTATGCGTCTGGACTATCCCCTAGGGCACAAGCTCTTCGAAAGCGGTGTGGCGACCCTGAGCGCTCCCCGAGTTTCACCGAGAGGGGATCGCGTGGCCGTCACGATCTATGAACCGGATGGCAACGCCCTGGCCCTCTTTGATCGCCAGGGACACCGCCAGGATCTCATCCAGACCAAGCAGGGGCTGTCTCACCCCATCTGGTCTCCCAATGGCAGCAAGATTTTTTTTACCGTTGGCCGGGAGCTGAGAGTGACGGATTTGAAGGGACGCCAGCGGGTGGTGCGCGTGGATTCCAGCATCCACATCCTCCACGATGTCTCCAAGGAGGAGCGCTTCCTCTTCGAGCGTTCGATTCTCCAGGTGGCCACGGTGGTCCACCGGGAGGGTCAGGAGCGGAATCTCTCCTGCATGGATAACACCCGGGTCCGCGCACTCTCCCAGGACGGCCAATGGGCGCTTCTGCAGGAACGCGGGTTGAGTTCGGGCCCGGAAGGGATGGTCTTTCTGAGGCGCACGGACGGAGGCCCTCCCAAGTCGCTTGGACCGGGTTCAGCATTGGACCTAGCCTCCGATGGGAGATGGGCCCTCATCCGCAGCCCGGGCCAGACCGAGAGTGTCCAGCTTGTGCCCACAGGTTCTGGCGCGGCCCGCGAAATCAAGATGGAGGGCTGGTCCATTCTCAGAAGCGTCTTCACGCCCGATGGGATGCAAATCCTCATCACGGGCCAACAGGGAAAAGGCCCTTTGAAACTCCTGAGTTTTCCCCTGGGAGGTGGAAGCCCTACCGTGCAAGCCGCCGATCCCCTGGGCTGGAATGGACTCATCTCCAAGGATGGAACCCAGATCCTGGCTCTGGATGAGCAACGGCGACCAGTGCTCCGGCCCGTGAAGGGCGGCCCGCCCAAGATCCTGTCTGAGGCCCTGGAGGAGAAAACGAGCATCCTCGGGTGGGACCGGGAAAATCGCTTGATCGTGGGTCATCTGGATAACTCCACCTCGGTTCACCTGGAGATGGTGGACCTGAAAACCGGGAAGCGCAGCCCCTGGCAGGTGGTGGCCCCCGCGGACATCTCCGGCCTGATCGATATCCCCCTGGTTCTACTCACGCCGGATCTTCAGACCGTCGCCTACTACTACTTCCGGTCCATTACCTCGGATCTGTTCCTGGCTGATGGGCTGAAATGACCTTGCATGCCGAGATTAACCAGGACCAATTTTTGAAGCCAACATGACACTTTTTCCCGGCACACACCTCGGCCCCTACGAAATCCTCGCGCCCCTCGGCACGGGGGGCATGGGCGAGGTGTGGAAGGCCAAGGACACGCGATTGGATCGCTTTGTGGCCATCAAGGTGTTGCCGGAGCATCTCGCGGAAAACGTCGACGCCCTGGCGCGTTTCGAGCGGGAAGCCAAGGCCGTCGCGGCGTTGAACCATCCGAACATCCTCGCCCTGCATGACCTCGGCAAACAGGACGGTGTAGTGTTCGCGGTGATGGAATTGCTTGAAGGCGAATCCCTCCGGGAGCGTCTCGGGCAAGGCCCGCTGCCGCCCCGTAAGGCCATCGAACTCGCCGTGCAGTTGGCTCAGGGCCTTGCCGCCGCGCACGAAAAGGGCGTCATCCACCGCGATCTCAAACCCGATAATTTATGGATCACGAAGGATGGCCGCCTCAAGATCCTTGACTTTGGCCTGGCCAAGCAGATGGCCATTCTGGACTCCGGATCGAATTCATTGGTGCCAACGGCGGCCGTGGCTCCAGTGGAAATTCACCATACGAAACAGGGAATGGTGATTGGCACGGCGGGCTATATGAGCCCTGAACAAGTCCGCGGTGAAGCTGTCGATGCCCGCAGCGATATTTTCAGTTTCGGCGCGGTGCTTTTCGAAATGCTCACGGGCAAAAAAGCATTCACCCGGACTACCGCCGCCGACAGCATGGCGGCCATCCTCAAAGAGGACCCGCAGGATCTTGAGTCCATTCCCCCGGGCCTACAGCGGGTGCTCAGCCACTGTCTTGAAAAAGACTCCGCGCATCGTTTCCAGGACTCCCACGACTTGGCTTTCGCCCTGGAAAACTTGGCGGCCTCCTCGGATTCCGTGGCCTGGGATTCAGGTCCAATGCCCCGTAAGGGATCGCGCCGCCCATTGAAGCGCCCCTATCTCTGGCTAGCCGCGGGAGCCATTGTTTGCCTTGGCCTCGGAGTGTCGGCTGGGTATTTCTGGCCGCACGCGCACCCGGGTTCGCATGCCACGGTGCGCTTCCTCAGCTACTCCGGCCATGACACCTCTCCTGCGGCGTCTTCGGACGGACGCACCATCGCTTTTTGCTCGGATCGCGATGGGAAACCTCGGATTTGGCTCAAGCAGATGAAGGGGGGTAGCGAGGTGGCCATCACCTCAGGCCCCGACGACTTCCCGCGCTTCTCACCGGATGGCTCGATGCTGCTGTTCACGCGCACGGCCGGAGCCCGGAGTGACCTTTGCAAGATCCCCGTTCTTGGTGGAGAGCCCATGAGATTGGCGGAGGACGCAGCTGACGGAGACTGGTCCCCCGATGGCAAACACATCGTGTTCATGCGCTGGGGAAGGGAGCAGGGCCACACAACTTCCATCGTCCTCGTGGCCGACGCGGATGGCGGCAACGCTCACGAAATCATCCGGCTCTCCCGCGACCGGCTGCTGGCCCATCCAAGGTGGTCGCCCGACGGTCATACCCTGGCGATCAGCGGCGGGGCTCAGCAATCGGGGGAACCTCAATCCATACTGCTTATGGATTCCGACGGACAGAAGGCACGGACCCTGGCCCCCCTTCAGTCGGTGGGGTACCTCTCCGCCGTGGCTTGGCTCGGGCCGGAGGACATCCTCTACTCCCAGGCGGAATCCGTGATGGGGGATAGCGCCGGATCGAGCGCGAATTTCATCCGCCAAAACATTCGCAGCGCCGTGGCGAATCGCCTCCTTTGGACACCCTACAGCTGCCTGGTGCTGGATCTCGCGGGCCCGGGCCGCGTGGTCTTCGACGCACGCTCACCAAGGCAGAATCTCCACGAACTGCCCCTGAGCGCCAAGGGCGAAGACCGCTGGCTGTCCAAGGGCAACGGCACCGACCGGCAGCCCGTCTTCAGTCCCGATGGCGATTGGGTGGCCTTCTCCTCGAACCGCTCGGGAAACCTGGATTTGTGGGCCGTCTCTACCCGGAATGGCGCCGTGCGCCACCTCACAGATGACGAAGCGGAGGATTGGGATCCCGGCTTCACTCCCGATGGGCAGCACCTGCTCTGGAGCTCCAATCGCAGCGGGCATTTCGAGATCTGGATGGCCGGCGCCGATGGCAGCGGCGCGATGCAATTGAGCCATGATGGCGCGGACGCGGAGAATCCCACCGCCACCCCGGACAACACCTGGATCGTCTACAAATCCGGGCAGCCGCAAGCGCCGGGTCTTTGGAAGGTCCACGCGGATGGCAGCGGCGCCCGCCGCCTTGTATCGGGGGCCATCGCCCTCCCTGAAGTCTCGCCGGATGGGCGCTACGCCCTGTACCGCGTGAGCACCGGGCCACGAAGCTTCGCCATCCATGTGGTACAGATCGAAGACGGTCGGGTGCTGCCCTTTCAAATTGAAATTCAGGTATTGAAGGTTACGCCCGCTACTTTGGGCCGGGCCCGCTGGATGCCTGGGGGCGGCGCCATCGTGTTCACCGCCCAGGATTCAAGGGGAGTGAATGGGCTCTTCTCTCAAGGATTTAGTCCCGACATCCACGTCGCGAAGGCGTGGAAACCCTTGGCCGGCTTTGATCCCGAGCGCATCACGGAATCTTTCGGGATCTCCCCGGATGGCAAGCGGGTGGTGGTGGCTGGATGGGAACAGCTCTACAGCCTCATGAGCGCCGAAGAGGTGCCGGGACTTGGCGTATCGAAGCGATCCAGACCCTGAAAAGCGTGCTGGCCGCCATGCCATCAAGGGTGTGATCCCCCATTACACCGCCAGATTGCCGCGCTATTATCCGGGCATATGATCCTTACATCCGGAACGAAACTCGGTCCCTACGAGATCCTGTCGCCTTTAGGCGCGGGCGGCATGGGTGAGGTTTGGAAGGCCAAGGACACGCGGCTGGATCGCATGGTGGCCATCAAGGTGCTGCCGGAGCACCTGACCACCAACGCCGAAGCTCTGGCGCGCTTCGAGCGCGAAGCCAAGGCCGTCGCGGCGCTGAACCATCCCTATCTGGTGGCCATCCACGACTTCGTCACCCACGAAACGACGCCCTACGTCGTGATGGAATTACTCGAAGGCGAGTCCCTCCGCGACCGTCTCCATCAAGGTCCCTTGCCGGCCCGGAAGGCCATCGAACTCGCCGTCCAGATGGCCGAGGGCCTTGCGGCCGCTCACGAGAAAGGGGTCATCCATCGCGACTTGAAACCCGACAATCTCTGGATCACGAAGAACGGCCGCCTCAAGATCCTCGACTTCGGATTGGCCAAGCGGGTCGTATTGCCGAAGCACGGCTCCCAGTCCTTCCTTCCCACCCAGGCCATCAGCGTTGATCCGGCACAGCCTACCCAGGAAGGCATGATCCTCGGTACGATGAGCTACATGAGCCCGGAGCAGGCGCGGGGCGAGACTGTGGACGCCCGAAGCGACCTCTTCAGCTTCGGCGCGGTGCTCTTTGAGATGCTCACGGGAAGGAAGGCTTTCGCGAAGAACACCGCCAGCGACACCCTGGCGGCCATCTTGCGGGACGATCTTCCAGAGCCCGAGAACGCAAGCAACCCCATCCCGGTTGGGCTTCAGCGCATCCTCCACCACTGCCTGGAAAAGGATCCCGCCCACCGTTTCCAGGATGCCCACGACTTGGCCTTCGCCCTGGGGAACCTTGGCTCCAGCACATCAGAACAGCGGCCGATGGAGGTAGGTATCGGGAACCCGGCCCGACCGCAGAGGGCCCTGTCAAGGCTGTTGGCCCTGGTCTCGGCGGCGGCGACCGTGTGTGCTTTGGCGCTCTGGATCCGTGGGACCAAATCCGTTCAAGGCCCAAGTTCCTTCCGGCAGTTGAACCTCCGCACCGAGGACATTTTCCGGGCCGCCTTCGCGCCGGATGGCAAGACCATCGTCTACAGCGCTGCGCAGACGGGCAACCGGCCCGAACTCTTCGTGGTGCGCCCGGAAAACCCCGAGCCGCAGCCCATGGGCCACCGCGACACGCATCTGTTGAGCATCTCTTCAAAGGGTGAATTGGCCGTCCTGATCCGGGCCAGGTACATCCACCACCGCCTCTTCGCGGGCACCCTCGCGAGGGTGCCCATCGGAGGCGCCGCGCCGAGGGAGATCCTCGACAACGTGCGGGACGCCGACTGGTCCCCGGACGCGGCCCGGCTGGCGATCATCCGGGACGTGAACGGCAAGGACCGCCTGGAATATCCCATCGGGACCGTGCTTTGTGAATCCGCGGGCTACCTGAGCGACCTGCGCATCTCCCCCCATGGGGACCGTGTCGCCTACTTCGAACACCCGGTCCGGTGGGACGACCGCGGCGCTGTGAACGTGGTGAACCTGAAAGGACAGGTCAAAAGGCTAGCGGATGGATTCGCGGCCCTGGAGGGGCTGGCTTGGTCACCGGATGGCAAAGAGATCCTGTTCTCCGCCGCCAGCTCGGGTTCGAGCCTGCAGCTTTACGCCGTGGACCTCGCGGGCCGGAAGCGCTTCGCATTCGAGTCTCCCGGTGGAATCACCCTCCACGACATCCACGCTTCGGGCCAATGGCTCACCACTCGCGACGACAATCTGTCCGCGGTCATGGCCCACATCGACGGTGTGGAAAAGGACCGGGATCTTTCCTGGCTCGATGGCTCGATGCAACCCCGCCTTTCCGCCGATGGCAGAACCATCGTCTTCAGTGAATTCGGCAGCTTCGTTGGAGCCAACTATGCCGCATGTATGCGAGGCACCGACGAATCCCCGGTGGTGAGGCTGGGGGAAGGGTCGGTTGAGGATCTCTCCCGGGACGGAAAGTGGGTGCTTTCCCACGTATCCACCACGCCGCCCCGGCTCATGGTCTACCCCATCGGCCCCGGAGAATCCCGGCAGCTGAACCTGGGAAGCCTCGAACCCCGGGGCCATGCCACCTGGTTCCGGGACGGGGCTCGGGTGCTGGCCAGCGCCAGTGAGCGAGGCCGTGGATCGAGATGCTACGTGTTGGATCTCCACGGCGGGCCGCCCCGTCCCGTCACCCCTGAAGGGGTAGACCGTGGACACCTGTCTCCGGACGAACGCTGGGTCCTCGCCAAGGGAGCGGGCGGGGTCTACGGGCTCTATCCCCTTGAGGGCGGGACCCCCAGAGAGGCCAACGGGCTCGAGCCTGCGGACGATGTCATCCGGTGGAGCGCCGACGGCCTTTCGGTGCTGACGAGGCGAGGCAATGAAATTCCGTGCCGGGTAGAGCGGGTGAATCTGGACACCGGACGGCGGGAGTTGTACCGCGCCATTGCCCCCAGCAACCTTTCGGGCCTCATTGCCATAACGCCCACCTTCATCTCAGACGACGAGCGTTCCTACGCCTACCAGATCCAGCGGCACACCTCCAAGCTCTTCGTATCGGAGGGCCCGCGATGAGCCTCGCGCCCGGCACGCACCTTGGCCCTTACGATATTCTCGCGTCCCTGGGCGCGGGGGGCATGGGCGAGGTCTTCAAGGCCCGGGATTCTCGGTTGGATCGCCTGGTGGCGGTGAAGGTGCTGTCTAAATCCATCGCCGCCACGGACGAAGTGGTTGCACGTTTCGAGCGCGAGGCCAAGGCCGTGGCGGCGCTGAATCATCCGAACATCCTGGGCATTTTTGATTTCGGCCAGGAGCGCGGCATCACCTATGCGGCGATGGAATTGTTGGAAGGCGAGACGCTGCGGGCGCGGTTGAAGCTGGGCGGAATCCCCACGCGCAAGGTGTTGGAAATCGCGCTGCAAGTGGCCCAAGGCATGGCGGCGGCCCACGACAAGGGCATCGTCCATCGGGATCTCAAACCCGAGAACATTTTTCTCACCAAGGAAGGCCGGGTGAAGATCCTCGACTTCGGCCTGGCCAAACAGGCCAGCACCTGGCTGAATCCCGCGGACGACAATCTGCCCACGGCCGTGAAGCGCAACACCGCTGAAGGCACCCTGGTGGGCACCGTGGGCTACATGAGCCCCGAGCAGATCAAGGGCGCGCCTGTGGACCATCGCTCGGACATCTTCGCCTTCGGCACGGTGCTCTACGAAATGCTGTCGGGGCGAAAGGCTTTCGAGCGCGACACGGGCGTTCAAACCCTGAGCGCCATCCTCACCGATGATCCACCCGAGGTGTCGTCGGAAAGTTTGATGTTCTCCCCAGTGTTGGACCGTATTTTGCGGCACTGTCTGGAGAAAAATCCCGAAGAGCGCTTCCAGTCCGCGCACGATCTGGCCTTCGCTTTGAATGCCGCCGCCAGCGCATCTCAGGCCACCAGTTCGCAATTACGGATGAGCGTCCAGCCTGAAGTAAAGCGGCGCCGACGCTTGGTCTGGGCGGGTTCCATCGCTGCGGCTTGCCTCGCGCTAGGGCTTGCGGTTTGGGCGGGCCGACGCTCCGCTTTCACGGAGCCACCGCGCTTTCATCAAGTGACTTTTCAGCGGGGGTTCATTTCCGCCGCGCGATTTGCTCAGGATGGCCAGACCATCCTTTACAGCGCCGCCTGGGAAGGCAAACCTTCGGAAGTTTTCACCACCCATTCGGACTTTCCCGATTCTAGGTCCTTGGGCTACGGCCACGCGAAGGTGACAGGCATGGGACCCTCGGGGGAAATGGCCATCCTGCTGAATCCCCGGCGGGAAGACCCGGGCACCTCCATGGGCACGCTGGCTCAAGTGCCCCTCAGCGGAGGCACGCCACGGGAAATCGCCGAGCATGTATTGGATGCGGACTACTCGCCCCATTCGCAAGCTTGGGCGATGATCCTGAAGGTGGATGGCCGTTTCCGAGTGGAGTATCCCCGGGGTACCAAGCTATTTGAATCCGCAGGCTACATCAGCCACCTGCGCATCTCTCGAGACGGAGAGCGGGTAGCCTTCCTGGACCATCCCGTAAGGGCCGATGACCGGGGCTCGGTGGTGGTAGTGGACCGCCAGGGCCACAAGAAAACCATCTCGTCCGAATGGGGTAGCGCTCAAGGATTGGCTTGGTCTGCGGACGGCAAGGAAGTCTGGTTCACCGCAGCCGAGGCGGGTCCGAATTTCGCCCTTCACGCGGTCTCCGTCTCGGGTGTCCATCGGGTGCTGGAGCGCATCCCCGGCGGCTTGATGCTCTTCGATGTTCATGCCGATGGCCGGGTGCTGCTGGGCCGCGTGCATCGGCGAACCTATGCCCTGGCCCTGATGCCCGGCGAGGCGAAGGAGCGGGATCTCTCTTGGCTGGACGCATCCGAATGCACCGACATCACGCCCGATGGAAAGTTGCTGCTCTTTTTCGAATGGGGCGAAGGGGGCGGCGGCACCTATACCGTTTGCCTCCGAAAGACCGATGGCTCGCCGCCCATCCGCCTGGGCAAGGGCTCCTCTACGGCGCTTTCGCCGGACGGCAAGTGGGCCCTGGCCGTGGAATTTTCTCGCCTTCCAAAACTGGTGATCCTGCCCACCGGGGCGGGTGAATCCAAGGAGCTTCCCTCGCATGGCCTGATCTATCAATCCGGCGCCGAGTGGCTTCCGGATGGACGGCAAGTGCTGTTCTCCGCTCGGGAAGCGGGGCGCGGATTGCGGCTTTACGTGCAGTCTTTGGACGGCGGCGACCCCAAGGCCGTGAGTCCCGAAGGCGTGAGCTTGGACTACGGCCTGCACCCGGTTTCACCGGACGGGAAATGGGCTGCGGCGATGGGCGCCGATGGCAAAGGACAGCTCTTCTCGCTGTCCGGGGCCGCCCCGAAACCCTTGCCAGGCCTGGTCCCCGGGGATATGGTGCTGCGCTGGGCCGCGAACGGTGCCAGTTTTTTTGTGGCGCATTCCGGGGGCCTGCCCGTGCGCATCGACCGCTACGATCTCGCTACGAACAAACTGACCTTCCTGCGAGAAGTGACTCCTGCGGATCCCGCCGGTGTCACCACCCTCACCACTCTCCAGATCACCCCGGACGCCAAGACCCTGGCCTACACTCTCAACCGGCTCATCACGGAGCTGTACCTGGTGGAGGGATTGAAATAGCCCGTCCGGTGGCAACCCAATTTTTCTCTTTAAACCAATGGAGACGCGCACCCTTCTTTTCACATTCCAAGGAGCCATCATGGGTCTCAATGAACGCCGCAAGATCAAGGAACTTCAAGAAGTCACGCTGCCGGAACGCGTGAGGGAGATCGAAGAAATTTGCGGCGCGCCCATCCCCTACGAGGTGGACTGGGACAGTTTCGCGGAGGATCTCGAAGGCCTGAATTTTATGGATAACCTCTCCTGCCATCGCCTGAACATGGCTCTGCGTGGCATCTGCAACGACGACATGGGTAAAGAGGCCGTGCGGGAATGCCTGAAATCCATTCGACTGAAGAATGTGGCAAAGGAATCCATGAAGTTGGCCTTCGCCGACGGGACTCTGGAGATGCACTGCGCCTACGCCCTGCGCACCGATGGAATGTGGAGCGACAACGAGATCCAAGCGCTCCTCATGAAGCATCTGTGATGACGCTGTATACCAAGGGGCGCAGAGGCCACACCAGCGCGTGAACCTGTGCCACCGCAACGCGATGGCGAGAGGGAACCGATCAAATTTTGCTTGGTGCCTTTGTGCCTGATGTTGAATTTAATTTCCTGATCACCAATGAAACTCAGCCGAATGGCCAACCTCATCAAAATGCACCACGCGGAGGGAAGCGGAGGATATCAGAGGGAAGCAGAGGGGCTCGTCCGTTGCGCGCAGGGGTGCCCGCGTTAGCGGGCATCACCGGTTTGCGGTGAGGATTCTGGCGCGGCCTTGATCGCCTTTTTGGGAGCGAGTCATCGGCCGCGCCCGAATCCTTGGCCCCTTCTGGACGGATCTCAAAAGGGGCAGCTCCGCGGGCCTCCGCTTCTCCGCGCCCCTCCGCGTGGTGTTTTTCTGCTGACGTCATCTCAAACGCTCAAATTATTTGGAGATAAATTAGATGAGAATCCTTGGTAATTAGGTTTTATTTTTTTGAATGCGAATCCGTAGAGTGATCCCGAGATTCAGTAAAAATATTTCTCTGCTTCCCGCCAGCTTTTCTTCACGGCCCTCCGGGTCGTGCATTTTGTTTTTGGTCCAAATCAGTATCGAAATCACGGCGCACCAACCGCGCTAAACTTTTGGGCACATGCCCCTCACACCTGGAATGAAGCTTGGCCCCTACGAGATCCTTGACGCATTGGGCGCGGGGGGCATGGGCGAGGTCTACAAGGCCAGGGATCCGAAGCTTGATCGCTGGGTCGCCATCAAGGTGCTGCCGGAACACTTGGCCAAGGATCCTGTGGCCCTGGCGCGCTTCGAGCGGGAGGCCAAGGCTTTGGCGACCTTGCAGCACCCCAATGTGCTGGGCATTTTCGATTTCGGGTCCGAGGAAGGCACTGTCTTCGCGGTGATGGAGCTGCTGGAGGGCGAGACCCTACGGGAACTCATCGGCCGGGGCCCCCTGCCTCGGCGACGCCTCGTGGACATCGCCGGCCAGATGGCCCATGGCCTGTCCGCAGCCCACGCCAAGGGCATCGTCCATCGCGATCTCAAACCCGAAAACGTATTCCTGATGAAGGATGGCCACGTCAAATTGCTGGACTTCGGCCTGGCTAAAAATCTCTCGCTCCCCAGACCGCAGGACCTCTCCACCATGGCACCAGGGGCGGCCGCAGCCACAGAAAAAGGGATGCTGCTAGGGACGCTGAGCTACATG
Source organism: Holophagaceae bacterium (assembly GCA_025350765.1). Lineage (GTDB taxonomy): Bacteria > Acidobacteriota > Holophagae > Holophagales > Holophagaceae > JANXPB01. The sequence continues at coordinate 21,930 of JANXXC010000027.1, forward strand.
AGTCCCGAGCAGATCCGGGGCGGGGATACGGATCTGCGGAGCGATCTGTTTTCCTTCGGCGTGATGCTCTTCGAGATGATGACGGGCCGCCGGGCTTATTCGGCCCCCTCCGCCGTAGAGATCCTCGCGGCGATCCTCACAACGGACCCCCTGGCCGATGAAGCCCTGCGGGCCAGTCTTGACCCTGGTCTGGAGCGCATCTTGGCCCGTTGCCTGGAGAAGGAGCCTGCCCAACGATTCCAGTCCGCGCAGGATCTAGCCTTCGCCCTGGATGGCCTCACCCCGGGCAGCACCGGCGTGGTGACCCGGCCCTATCAAGGGATCCCAGATCCTCTGCGGCGGCGGCGCTGGGTGCGCGCCTTGGGGATAACGGGCCTTGTGTGCGCCGGGCTCGCCGTCGGGTATCTGGCCTTTCGCGGAAGTTCTTGGGAGCTGCCAATCCTGAGACCCCTCAGCCCTTCGGGCCGCGATGCCTTTCCCAGCGCATCTCCCGACGGCAAGACCGTGGCCTTCGTGTCGGAGCGGGGGGGCGGGTCTCGCATCTGGCTGTTGCAGGTGGCCAGCGGCAGCGAGATAGCCCTGACGGAGGGGCCCGGCGATGACTTTCCCCAGGTATCGCCGGATGGATCCGAAGTGCTCTTCCGCCGCCGTGAGGGCGCGGAGTATGGCCTGTTCCGCGTGCCCGCCGTGGGAGGCCAGCCCATCCGCATCGCCAAAGGCATCGAGCAGGGCGCCTGGTCCCCAGACGGCCACGACGTGGTGCTGCTGCGCCAAGCGGTGCGAGGCGCGCCCCGCACCGCCGTCTCCATCGCTCACCGGGATGGCAGCGAGGAACATCGGATCGCGGAATTGTTGGAGCGCTTCCTGACGCCACGGTGGTCGCCCGACGGCGCCTGGATCGCGCTGGTGACCATGCCCCAATCCGCGGGCGCGCCACAAACCATCTACTTGCTCAGCCCTCAGGGGAAACTGTGGATCCTGCCCGCTCACCGGGCGGTGGGGCGCGTGTCCGTGCCGACATGGCTGGGCTCCCGAACGCTGCTCTATGCTCAAGCCCTCAGCGCCGGTGGTGCCCTGCCCGGCATGTCCGCGCAGCTAATCAGTCACCCCTTAAGTTGGGGACATTCCACGCCGCTGCTCTGGCTGCCGGACCGCGCCCAGGTGGTGGACCGCATCGGCGAAGGCATCATCTTCGACTCCCTGCCCCAGCGCCAAGGCCTTCGGGAAATTTCTCCGGAAGACGGCGCGGCCGCCTCCTGGATCACCCATGGCAGCAGCAGCGACCGGCAGCCCACCGTCTCCCCTGACGGAGAATGGGTGGCATTTTCCAGCAACCGCTCCGGCAATCTGGATCTGTGGGCGGTATCGCTCAAGACCCGCGCCCTGCGACGCCTCACGGACCATCCCGCCGATGATTGGGATCCCTCCTTCAGCCCGGATGGCCGCAAGCTGCTATGGAGTTCCAACCGCGGCGGCAACTTCGAGATCTGGATGGCGGAGGCCGATGGCAGCGGCGCCCGCAAGGTGAGTTCCGATGGGGTGGACGCTGAGAATCCCACCCTCACCACCGAGGGACCCTGGATCTACCATCTCTCCGGCAATCCCGCCCACCGGGGGCTGTGGCGCCTACACCCCGATGGCAGCGGCGCGCAACTCCTCGTGAGAGGCGTCATCAGCGCGCCCATGCCCAGCCCCGACGGCCGCTTCGCCGCCTACAACCTCGATGGCGTAGATCCCGCGCGGATCATTGTGGTCTCGGTGCAGGACGGCGCAGAAGTGTTCACGGGCCCGCTGCCGGGACATCGCGTTATGTGGAGCCCCGACGGTCGCACCCTCGCATACATTTCATCTGATGGTTCCGGTAACTGGGGGGCGGTGGTGGTGCAACCCTTCGTGCCCGGCAAGGACACCTCCGCCCAGCGCCATTTCGCTTACCGCGATCCCGAATCGCCGGCGGAAACGTTCACTTTCACACCCGATGGCAGACGAATCATCGTCTCCGCCGCGGATCCTTCCAAGGGCTTGATGCTGGCGACGGGCATCCGGGGTCTGGGGAAATAAACCGGAGCCTAGGACACCGGCCCCGCGGCGGGCGCAGCACCGAATACATCCGTGAGCCGCTCGCGGCGAATGCGCATGATGCGGTCCCGCAGCTCGGCGGCCTGTTCGAATTTCATCTGGGAGGCGAGATCGCGCATCTGCTTTTCGAGCTTGGCGATCTCGCGGTCGAAGCCCTTGTCGTCGAGGTAGAGCATGGGCTCCTCGGCGGCCTTCTCTTTCGGCGGCGTGATGAATTCCCGCGCCAAGGCCTCGCCCATGACGTCATCCAAATTCCGTTTTACGGTTTCCGGCGTGATGCCGTGGAGCAGGTTGTGTTCCACCTGTTTGGCGCGGCGGCGATCCGTTTCTTGAATGGAAGCATTGATGGATTTCGTCATCACGTCAGCGTATAGAATGGCCCTGCCATTGACGTTACGGGCGGCGCGGCCGATGGTCTGGATGAGGGATCGCGTATTGCGAAGGAAGCCCTCTTTGTCCGCGTCGAGGATGGCCACCAGGGAGACTTCCGGCAGGTCCAGGCCCTCCCGCAACAGGTTGATGCCGACGAGTACATCGAACTCTCCGCGCCGCAAACCCTTTAGCAATTCCACGCGCTGCAGAGTATCAATCTCGCTATGGAGGTATTCGCACTTCACACCGACTTCCTGGTAGTAGGCGGTGAGCTGCTCCGCGAGTTTTTTCGTGAGCACCGTCACCAGCACGCGCTCATCCCGCGCCACGACCTTGCGGATTTCTGCCAGCAGATCATCCACCTGAGTGCCCACCGGGCGCACTTCCACCTGGGGATCCACGAGGCCCGTAGGCCGCACCACCTGCTCGGCGATGACCCCCCCGCTTTGCTGCAGTTCGTAGTCGCCGGGCGTGGCGCTCACGAAGATGACCTGCTTCACGCGGGTTTCGAATTCTTCAAATTTAAGCGGCCGGTTGTCCAGGGCCGAAGGCAGCCGGAATCCGTACTCCACCAGCGTGGTCTTACGGCTGCGGTCGCCGTTGTACATGCCGTGGAGCTGGCCCGTGGCCACGTGGCTCTCGTCCATGAAAAGCACGAAATCCTCGGGGAAATAATCCAGCAGCGTGTGGGGCGGCTCGCCGGGTCTCCGTCCATCTAGAAAGCGTGAATAGTTCTCGATGCCCGAACACATGCCCATTTCTTTCAGCATCTCGATGTCGTAAATGGTCCGCTGGTGCAGGCGCTGGAGCTCCACGATCTTGTTGACATCCCGCAACTCGTTTTCGCGGGTTTCGAGCTCGGCTTTGATCTCGCGGATGGCGATCTTCAGTTTGTCCTCAGGGGTCACATAGTGGGTCTTGGGCCACACCGTAAGGGCGTCCAGCTTCTCGAGAACGATGCCCCGCAGCGGATCAATCTTGGACAATCGCTCGATCTCATCGCCCCACAATTCGATGCGATAGGCCACGTCTTCGTAGGCCGGATACAGCTCGATGACATCACCGCGAACGCGGAAGTTGCCGGGCTCGAAACTGGTCTGGTTGCGCTGGTACTGGATGGCCACGAGATCGCGAAGGAGCATGGCGCGATCCCTGGTCTGGCCCACTTCCAGGTTCACCGCCAGATTTAGGTAGCTGCTGGGATCCCCTAGGCCGTAGATGCAGGACACCGAAGCCACCACGATGGTGTCGCGGCGCTCCAGTAGATTGCGCGTGGCACTTAGGCGCAGCTTCTCCAGCTCTTCGTTGATGGCGGCGTCCTTTTCGATGAAAAGGTCCCGCTCGGGCACGTAGGCTTCGGGCTGGTAGTAGTCGTAATAGCTGACGAAATACTCGACGGCGTTCTCCGGGAAGAACTGCTTGAACTCACTGAAGAGCTGCGCCGCCAGCGTCTTGTTGGGGGCGAAAATGAGCGCGGGCCGATTCAGCCGAGCAATGGTCGCCGCCATGGTATAGGTCTTCCCCGAACCCGTCACGCCCAGTAGGGTCTGCCAGCGATCGCCGTTCTCAATGCCCGCCACCAGCTGCGCGATGGCCTCCGGCTGGTCACCCGCGGGCTCGTAAGGGGCGTGGAGTTTGAATTCGGGCATGCATAGAAACTACCTGAGCTGCGAGCAGTGGGCTATGGGCATCGAGTATTGGGCGGTGACCGAGCCCCAGTGGACCCCTACTTCCGCACGTTGGGCGGTTCTTGGCAATTTCACCCTACCTCCGGAGGCAAAACACCTCACTCTGACTCCTGACGGGACAAACGTTTGAGTCCCGCTCTCCCACAGGGGTCCTCATGGCCGTTCTTGCCTTGCTCATTCTCATCCTTGGCGCCATTGTCTGGCGCGTGCGCCGGAGCCTTGAGCCGGAATTACGGATGCGGTTGTCCTTTATCCAATGGGGAGCGTTCGTCGTCGCCTTCCTATTGTTCCTGGGCTCCATGGCCCGGGTCGTGCAGCCCGGCAACGCCGGTGTCGTGGTGCTCTTCGGCAAAGTGAGCGACAGCGTTTTGCCCTCAGGCCTTCATTTCGTGAATCCCTTTTCCACCGTTGAGGAAATGGAAGTCCGCACCCGCTCCTACACCATGTCCGCCGTCCACAACGAAGGCGCCAAGAACGGCGATGATTCCATCTCCGTCATCACCAGCGACGGCCTCACCGTGAAACTGGACGCGACGGTGCTCTATGCCTTGGATCAATCCCGTTGTGCGGAAATCTACCGCACCCTTGGGCCCGATGTGGAGGATCGCATCATCCGTCCCGAAATCCGCACCGCCGTGCGGGACAGCGCCGCCACCTACAGCGCCACGGAGCTCTACACCTCCAAGCGCGCCCTCTACATCGAACAAGTCGCCAAGGCCCTCAAGCCCACCTTCGAAAAGCGGGGAATCCTCCTGGATCAGGTGCTGCTGCGCAATGTTCTGTTGCCGGATCAAATCACCAAAGCCATCAATGACAAGATCGCTGCGGACCAGGATGCTCAAAAAATGACCTACGTGCTCCTCAAGGAAAAGCAGGAAGCCGAGCGCAAGCGCATCGAGGCGGAAGGCCAAGCGAAGGCTCAATCCATCGTCAGCCAGAGCCTAACGCCTCAGATCCTGGAATATCAGCGAATCCAGGCCCTGCGCTACATCGGTGAAAAGGGAAACCTCATCATCAACGGCGGCGGCGGGGCGACGCCGCTGATTCAGGTGCCCAGCAAGAAGTAGATCGAAAGGGCTATTCGGACAAAAATTTCGAATCTCTGGTGAACAAAGATAAGAGAACGAAAAATAGCCACGGATTGCTCGGATTCACACGGATTTGTTTTCATGAGCTTTTGGAATCCGTGAAAATCCGGGAAATCCGTGGCTCACATTTGTGCAGCGGCTTATATTTTCCGCAGCACCACGCACGCGTTGGTGCCGCCGAATCCAAAATTATTGTTCAGAGCCACGTCGCCGCTGAAGTCCGCTGCGACGTTCGCGGTGATGTTCAGGTCGCATTCGGGGTCCTGGTCCACGACGTTGATGGTGGGCGGGATCTTGCCGGTGTGGAGCGCCATGGCGGTGAAGATCGTCTCGATGCCGCGGGCGGCGCCCAGCAGATGGCCGGTCATGGACTTGGTGCTGCTCACCTTCAAATCCTTGGCGTGATCACCAAAAACGCCCTTGATGGCCATGCATTCCAGCTTGTCGCCCGCGGGCGTGGAGGTGCCATGGGCGTTGACGTAGCCGACAGCCGACGGCGACATTCCCGCGTCTTTCAGGGTGGCCCGCATCACGCGCATGGGGCCGTCACCATCCAGGCTGGGGCTGGTGATGTGGTGGGCGTCGCCGCTCATGCCGTAGCCTGCCACCTCCGCGTAGATCGTCGCGCCGCGCGCCTTCGCCATCTCGTATTCTTCGAGCACCACGATGCCCGCGCCTTCGCCCATCACGAAGCCATCGCGGCCCATGTCGAAGGGACGGCTCGCTTTTTCCGGCTCATCATTTCGGGTGGAAAGCGCGCGCATGGCCGCGAAACCTCCCACACCCAGCTGGGTGATGACGCTGTCGGTGCCGCCCGCCACCATTCGGTCCGCGTAGCCGTGCATGATGAGCCGCGAGGCATCTCCGATGGCATGGGTGCCCGTGGCGCAGGCTGTGGCCACCGCGCTGTTGGGGCCTTGCAAGCCGTGGCGGATGGACGCGAACCCCGAGGCCAGGTTGATGATCAGGCTCGGGATGAAGAAAGGGCTGATGCGGCGCGGGCCGCGGTAGCCATTGGCTTCGTCCCAGATGGTGCTGAGGCCGCCGATGCCCGAGCCGATGAGGACGCCGAACATCTCCCGCTCGGCCTTCGACATCTCCTGGTCGGCGAATCCCGCATCGGTCATGGCTTCCAGCGTGGCGGCCATGGCGTACTGGATGAAAATATCCATCTTCTTCTGTTCTTTTTTGTCGATGAAGTCGTCGGGATTGAAGCCCTTCACTTGGCCCGCGATCTTGCAGGCGTAGTCGCTCACATCGAAGCGATCAATGGTGCCGATTCCCGATTTCCCCGCCAGCAAATTGGACCAGGTCTCGGCAACGGTGTTGCCACAGGGGTTGATGGCGCCCATGCCCGTGATGACGACGCGGCGGCGGCTGGTCTGCATGTTCATGGGGCTACCTCACGAGGATCAGTATCGCGGAATTATCGGGCTGCTTAAAGAAAAGCGCCGCAGGCTTCACAGCCATGCGGCGCTTCATTGGAGGTGGAAAGAGATCAGCCCTTGTGGTGCTTCTCGATGTAGGCGATGGCGTCGCCCACGGTGCGGATCTTCTCCTGCTCGCTCTCGGGGATCTCCAGGCCGAAGGCTTCTTCGATGGCCATGATGATTTCCACGGTGTCGAGACTGTCAGCGCCAAGGTCATCCACAAAGTTGCTGCCTTCGGAGATGGAATCTTCCGGTTTGGCGAGCTGCTCGGCGATGATCGCGATGACTTTTTTACGGATTTCGGCCATTGGGTTCTCCTGGACTTGAACTTGAGGAGGCTATCACAGCCTGGCCGTTGCATCAAAACAACCTTTCCCTTCGGTCGCGTTGGCCCACATAAGGGGCCATAACGGAATGATTAGAAAAGCGCTGCTCATTCCAAGCCAACTCCTAAGCCTTGGTTCCAAGAAAGCACCCCAGGAGGTAGCCTTTTCCATGCCCCGCGCGCCCATGCTGGAAGAACCCGAAGGTGGCTGGCCCCTTGGCTGGGCCGCCTCTCTGAAGGAATTCCAGGTTCATCTCGCGGTGGAGCGGGGGCTTTCCCCCAATTCCGTTTCAGGCTATCTCTCGGACCTGCGCTTCCTCGCTGCCTGGGCGGTGGCGATCCCCTTGGCGCCCTCGGACTTGGACCGAGACCGCATCACGGCCTTCCTCGTTACGCAGCACGCCAACGGCAAGGCCCCTCGCAGCATCGCGCGGCTGTCCTCGGCCCTCCGGCAGTTCCTGGTCTTCATGCGCATGGAAGGCGCTGGCGCGGCGGGCCCCGAGGCCGTGGTAAGGCCCCCGCGCCCGCCGCGCATCTTGCCGAAGACCCTGAGTGAATCCCAGATCGAAGCCCTGTTGAATGCGCCGGACCTGAACACGCCCTTGGGCGTTCGTGATCGCGCCTGGATGGAACTGCTCTACGCCTCGGGCCTTCGCGTTTCGGAACTCGCCACGCTATCGGGGTTGGGCGTGTTCCTAGACGAGGGCTTCGTCAAAGTCATGGGCAAGGGCCGCAAAGAGCGGCTCATTCCCTTTGGTGAGGGCGCTGAGCATTGGATCCGCCAGTGGCTCACGTTGAGGCCGGGATTCAAGCCCGATGGGGATGAACTCTTCGTGGGCCGAGGCGGCGAAGCCATGACCCGGCAGCATCTCTGGAGAATGCTGAAGGCCTACGCGGTGCAGGCAGGGATCCGACGGGAAGCCGTGAGCCCCCACGTCTTGCGCCACGCCTTCGCGACGCACCTGTTGGACCACGGCGCAGACCTGCGCGCCGTCCAGGCCATGCTCGGCCACGCCGACATCTCCACCACGCAGATCTACACCCACGTCCATCAGGCCCGGCTCCGGGCCCTGTACGACCGCATGCATCCGAGGGGCGAGCTACGAGGTACGAGGGATGAGGGTTGAGGTTCAATTGGGATGCGGCCCTTTGGGCCGCATTTAATTTCTAGGTGCCCCAAGGGCGCCCCTGAATCACTCATCCCTCGCCCCTCATACCTCGCCACCTCATACCCGTTACACCCTTTTTACATGGAATCTCTACGGTGTTTCCCCGGGGCCGGGAAGGTGGAATCACGGAGGATTTCATGAAGCTCAAGTCCACTTTTCTCAAGGCTGCCGCCCTCGCTTTCGCAGGTATCGCCGCCCAGGCCCAGACCGTCTCTGTCATGGGCTCCACGGCTCTTGGCCCCATCGTCAAGCGGGCCGCTGAAGAATTCATGAAGCTCCATCCCGGCTTGAATATCGCCGTCAGCGGCGGCGGCTCCATGACCGGCCTGAACCAAGTGGTGGCGGGCGGCTGCACCATCGGCATCTCGGATATCTACGCCACGCCCGACCAGGATAAGGCCGGCATCAAGAACCACAACATCGTGGTGCAACCCTTTACCCTCATCACCCACCCCGGAGTGGGCGTGAAGAGCCTCAGCGCCCAGCAGGCTGAGTTCGTCTTCACAGGGAAAATCAGCAATTGGAAAGAAGTCGGCGGCAAGGACCTGAAGATCGTCCGTGTCATCCGGCCTGAATCCAGCGGAACTCGCGCCGTGCAGAAGAAAGAGATCCTCCATGGCCAGGAATTCAGCAAGGATGTCTTGATCCAGGACTCCACGGGCGCGGTGGTCACCTCTGTCGCCACCACTCCGGGAGCCGTCTCCTTTGTGGAACTGGAACACCTGGAGAAGAACAAGGGCAAGGTCGCGGGCATCGCATACAACGGTGTGGAGTGTTCCAATGAGGCTGTGAAGAAGGGCAAATATCCCATCTTCTCCTTCGGCCACGCCTACACCAATCCCGCCAAGACCACGGATGCCGCCACCAAGAAGGCCGCCGATGAATTCGTGGCCTACCTCCTCAGCAAGGAATTCCAGGATGGGTCCGTCCTCAAGGCCGGATACCTGCCCGTGAGCTACGTCAAATCCCTGAAGACCGATCTTTGATCCTCGCCATCAGGGCTTCCATGGATCCCGCGGAGACCCGCCATTCCTTGCCCTCCAAGGGGCCAGGAAGCCTGCGGTTTCTGCTGGATCGAGGTGCCCATTCGCTGTTCCTGGCCTGCGCCTTGGTGGTGGTGGCCCTCATCGCGGGGATCCTGGTTTTCCTGTCCATGCGGGGGCTCGCGGCCTTCCTTCCTCTGGCGAGCAACACCGGCCGGGTGCTTTCGCTCCGGGAAGTTTTCCTGTCCGCGGATTGGGCGCCATCCTCAGATCGTTTCGGCATCCTCTCCTTCGTGGCCGGCAGCCTTTCCGTCACGGGCCTGGCCTTGCTGGTGGCCGCGCCCAGCGGCATCCTCACGGCGGTCTTCGTCACCCTGCTCGCGCCCGGCTGGATGAAGGCCCTCATGCGCCAGGTCATGGACCTGCTGGTGGGCATCCCGTCGGTGGTCTACGGCATCTTCGGCCTCACCTTCTTATTGCCCCTGGTGAGTTCCAAGTGGCTCCACGACAGTCCCGCCTCGGGTTTTCTCGTGGCGGCTTCCATCCTTACTGTGATGATCGTGCCCACCATCGTGAGCCTCAGCATGGACGCCTTCGAAGCCCTTCCCAAGACCTTGGATGAGGGCGCGCTGGCCTTGGGTTCCACGCGATGGCAGAGCATTTGGCGCGTACTCATTCCCGCCGCCCGCCCCCGCCTGATGACCGCGGTGGTGCTCGGCATGGGCCGCGCCATCGGCGAAGCCATGGCGGTGCAGATGGTCATCGGCAACAACCCCGCCTGGCTCTCCCTGGTCCGCGAGGCCACCGATCGCGCGCCGCTGATGCGCTTCCTGTTCACGCCAGCGGCCACCCTGACTACCGAACTGGTCCAGGAGCTGCCCAACACCCCGGCGGGCTCGCCCTGGAACAACGTGCTCTTCGCCATGGGCCTGCTGCTCTACCTGATGACCATGGGGATCATCCTGGCCACGCGCCGCCTGGGTCAGCGAGGCTCCGCATGAGCAGCCCCACCCTCCGCCGCCCTGAGATGAGGCCCCGGGCCTCCGCCCGCATCGTGGACCGCCTCATGCGCGGCGTGCTTTGGGCCATCGCCCTTGGTTTCATCGTGGTCCTCGTCATCTTCGTGGGGGCCATCCTCAGGCAGGGCTGGCCGGTGCTGAATTGGGGCTTCTTCACGAAGATGCCCGAGACGCTGGATGCCGGTGGCGGGATCAAACCGGAGCTCTTCAACTCCATCTACCTGGTGGGCCTCTCCCTCGCCATCTCGCTACCCACGGGGATCGGCGCGGGAATCTACCTGGCGGAGTACGCGGGCCAGGGCAGGGTTTTGAGATTTTTCCGCCTTTGCATCGAGACCCTCGCCGGGACGCCCTCCATCGTTCTCGCGCTCTTTGGCATGATCGTGTTCGTGCAGACTTTGGGTTGGAGTTTTTCCATCCGCGCCGGCGCTATGACCCTCGCTCTGTTGAACATCCCGATCATCACGCGGGTGACGGAAATGAGCCTGCGGGGCGTGCCTCAGGATCTGAAGGAAGCCAGCTACGGGCTAGGAGCCACCAAGCTGCAGACCATCCTCAAGGTGCTGCTGCCCTACTCCGCCACGGGCATCCTCACCGGCGTGGTGCTGACGGCGGGAAGGGCCTTCGGCGAAAGCGCCATCCTGGTCTTCACCGCCGGCACCAATGTCAGCTCCCATTTCCCGGATTTCCGCCTCACCTCCCCCGGCGAAACCTTGGCGGTGCACCTTTGGTACATCACCTCCGACGGCACCTTGCCCGATGCCCGTGAAATCGCCGCGGGGACCGCAGCCGCTATGATTCTCGTGCTGCTTTGTTTAAACCTTAGCGTGCGGTTACTCGATCACGGCATCCGCAAACGCACCCGCTAAGAATTAGGGGCCGTTTCGGAAGGAGCAGTCCTTTTCTGATTGTTCCGTTACGGCCACAAATGCCCGCCCAGCCTCTGACACCATCAAGCAAACCTAGATCAAGGGCCTTTCATGCTCACGACCGATTTCCAAGAAACCCAGCCGGTAAAGCTCCGGGCCAAAGGGCTGAATTTCAGCTACGGGGAAAAACAGGTCCTGGATGGCATCAGCATGGACATCTTCGCTGAGCGCGCCACGGCGATCATCGGTCCCTCGGGATGCGGCAAGAGCACCTTTCTGAAATGCTTCAACCGCATCCACGAAGTAAGCTCCGAAGTCCGCGTCACAGGCGATCTCCAAATAGATGGGGTGGACATTTTTCGCGGCGGCATCCATGAGGTGGAGCTGCGCCGCCGTGTGGGCATGGTGTTCCAGAAGCCGAATCCCTTTCCCAAATCCATCTACGAAAATGTGGCCTTTGGGCCCAGGCTTTTCGGCGTCCGGAATCGCGCCACTCTGGATGGCATCGTGGAGGACAGCCTGCGCAAAGCGGCGTTGTGGGACGAGGTGAAGGACCGGCTGAAGGAGAGCGGCACCGGCATGAGCGGTGGTCAGCAGCAGCGCTTGTGCATCGCCCGTGCCCTGGCCGTGAACCCCGAAGTGCTGCTCATGGACGAACCCTGTTCGGCCTTGGATCCCATCGCCACCGCCAAGATCGAAGAGCTGATCTTCGAGCTGAAAAAAGAATTCACCATCGTCATCGTGACCCACAATATGCAGCAGGCCGCGCGCGCCTCGGATTACACCGCCTTTTTCTG
>JANXXC010000089.1 GCA_025350765.1 Holophagaceae bacterium
CTTAGCCTGCTCCACCGATGCGGGCTTTTGCCATAAAAGAAAAGCCCCCAAAGAAAGCCCCAGCAGAGCCGCCCACAGGCCATAAAACCATCGCCGCCGCCGGTGCACGCCGGGATCTTCGAATTCAGGAAACATCTGGAAAGTGTCTCACAGGGTTCTTCCCTGTCATTCCTTGAACGAAATGTTCGGGCTTCTTTCAAGGATCAGGTTGACCAGGCGCTCAAGTTCATCCACCACCAGGAAACGCAGTGGCGGCAAGGGTTCCATTGATTGTTCGTCGGGATTGCGGCCATTGCCAAGAATCACGAAGAAGGGCCCAGTCCGCCGGAGTGCTCCCACGTGCCGCCATGGAAGTCGCCCAGCGCCTAGCCACTGGCCGAAGGTCGCGGGAAGATAGGCCAGTTCCACGGTGATTCCTAATTGATCCACAAGCACTTGGGTTCCTTCCATGATCACCAGACCCAGGATGGAAGCCAGGAGCAGCACCCCACCTGCCAAGACCGCAGCGATGGCCAAGGTCATGAATAGCCAGGCCATCCAAGGATCCTCACCCGCGGAGCGCGCCTGCACGATGATCGCATTGAGGCGCGGCATCTGCTGTAGCAGCGAGGCCATGGCCCTGGCGCCCACCAGCCATGAACCCGAGCAAAGAAGCAGCGCCAGGGTGCGTTGCAGATGACTGGGCTTGAAGACCAGCGGAGTGGCCGCGCTCAAAGGGCTTGCTCCATCTCATCCAGGATTGCCGCCACCGCCGCCACGGGATCCGCAGCCAAGGTTATTGGCCTGCCCACCACCAGCCAGGTGGCTCCATTCCGTAAGGCCTGGGCGGGATCCACCACCCGCGCTTGATCCATGGATTGCTCCCCTCGGGGGCGGATTCCCGGTGTGAGGCGATGGAAATCCTCACCACAGGCCTGGCGCACGGCATTGGCCTCTTTGGCAGAACAGACGACGCCATCGCAGCCACATTCCTTGGCCAGCTTGGCGAGATGCAGCGCAAGTTCTCCGGGATCTTCTGGAGACCCCAGGCGGGCCAGGGCTTCTCGGTCCAGGCTCGTGAGCACTGTCACCGCCAGCAACTCGGTCCGCCCGCCGGCCGCGCGATGAGCCCGCACCACCTCGGCGGCGGCCTCCATCATCAAAGGCCCTCCTTGAGCGTGGATATTCACGAGCCTCGGATCCAGCATTAGCACAGCCTCCAGGGTGCGCTTGACCGTGGTCGGGATGTCATGGAACTTCAGATCCAGAAATATCGGCGCAATGGATCCGAGCTCTTTCACCATGGTGGGACCGGCGACACAGAACAGTTCGAGCCCGACCTTCAGCATCCCCACCTGACCTTCCAGCTTCCGGGCCATGGTCATCGCCTCGCTGGCGGAGGGCAAATCCAGGGCCACCACCAAGCGCTCTCGAACATTACTCTGCATCTGGTACTCCCGATTCAAACCGATCCGGTGCATTCTCCCAGAAAGACGAGGTCATGCATGATCCCCTTCACGGTCCCACCCCACTTGAGTCAGCCCGCGTCCGCAAGGATCCCTCTCCGAGAGGCCATCGAGCAAGTCCTGCAGGACTTTGACAGTGATAATCCAGCCTTGCCCCTGCGGGATCCGGCCGTGGCTCCGACCGACCGCCCATCTCTGCGGTGGCTCCGCTCGGCGGCCTCGAAAGAAAGGCCCGACAACCCATTCCGGAGGGGCACCGCGGCCTTCAAAGAGGCGGCGGCTGTGCTGGCCTTGCTGGATTCGGATCGCAGCCACGTCCCTACTCGGCTGGCTGGCCTCAGTCTTCGTGAGGCCGGCAGCGCCCTCGCGGTTTGGCGATGGGCCAAGCGGAGGGACAAGGTGGATCCCTGGGCTCCCCCAATGCGGAACCTGTGGGAGGACAAACTCATGGACAAGGAGGTGCCTGCGATGGTGCGGGGTTACGCCCTCCGACATGCCCTTTGCTTCGCCCTTGCGGACATGGATGAGGCACGATTCACCTCGTTGAAATCCACCTGGGGCGATGACGAGACTTCCCTCTTCACCTCTTTCCAAAGCTTGTTCGGACTACCCGGCGGAACCTCACCGATCCTGAGGCTTTGGGAGCTTCCCGACCTCCAGTACAAGGACCTCCGCCTGGACGCATTGCGCAGTTGGGATGGCGGCGAATCTCGCAACATTTGGATCTGCCCTGATGAGGGAAGCTTTCCGTCGCTACCTCCCGGCACCGCATGGGTAATTCCAAGCACCACCGGTCTCCAGAATTCCGCCAACACCGAGTTGGGGGAGTACGAAAGACCCGCCGGGAAGGCCCTTTCCATGCGAGTGACCATGGCTTCCCGCCACGCTTACCTTGCCCCCAGCCGAGCGGACCTAGAGGCCCATGGTTTGGTGCTATTCCCCATTCTGGTGGAACTCGGCCCTAGAGGAATCATCACAAAAATCCGGCTGGGCGACGCCGCCCCGGCGACGCCTTAGGGGCCGTTTCGGAATGACGGCCTAGCCAATACCGCCAGCCTGGAGTAGGCCCGTGATGGATCCCCACACCAACTGGCTCCAGTAATGGAAGCCTCGCTTGGCGGGCTTGGCGGTGTAGGCGCTGTGGAAGCGGTCTTTCAAAATCGGATAGTTCCCATCGGGATCCAAAACCGCCGATTGAATGGGGCTGTCGATGCCATCGGTTTCATCGAAGGTTTTCCAACGCTCCTTGCCATCCCACAACAGATTCAATTCCTTTTTGTTCTCCAACCAGATCCGCAGCTTGAGAGGCCGGATGATGTTGCCGCGCCGCACCAGCGTGATGATTCCGCGATGCCCCAATGACGTGGGTTGGGGTGGCGTGAACACCGGGCCTTTGGGACCGTCCATCCACCCCCCGGCGGTGACTTCCGCAGCACTGACTTTCGAGATGGCGAAATCTAGGATGTCGGTGCCTTCCACGAAGTCCCGCCAGAATTCCGAGAGATCACGCCCCGACACTCGTTCGGCGATGCGCCTGAAATCATCGCGGGTGGGGTGCTTGAAGCGCATTTCCAGCGCGTAGGTCCGCATCACTTCCTGCATCAGCGGGCGGCCCAAAATGGCCTCCAATTGATTCAGCACCAGGGTGGGTTTCGAGTAGGCGACACGCGTATAGCTCCCCCAATCGCGGTCCTTGTAGCCTGGCTGGGTCAGCGGGTCCACGGAGGGGCCAAACCAATACCCGGCCCACTCCAGGAAATCCGTCTCAACGTGGAACCGACGGCTGCCTAACAGCGACTGGTAGCGCTGCTCCATGGCCTTGTGGGTGAACCAACTGTTGAAGCCCTCGTCCAGCCATGGTTCTTCAAATTCATTGGACGCCAGCATCCCGTAGAAGTACTGGTGGCCGAATTCATGAATCGCCGTGATCTCTGGTACGCGCAGTTTCAGGGGATCGAAAGTCACGGAGCTAGAGGTGATGAACGTCGGGTATTCCATGCCATCGGCGCCGCTGGCGTCGCTGGGCGTGTCCACTACGGTCAAGGTGGGATAGGGGTAGCGGAAATACCAGTCTTCTGACAACCGTAGCCCTGCCTCCACCGCATCCTTCTGGCGCTTCAAGGAGTTGAGGTGCTCAGGCTGATAGAAGTAAAACACCTGCACCTTTCGGTAGTCCTGGCGCTCCACAGCCCAACTGCCTTTAGGCATCACCGCCCACGCGAAGTCATGCACATCCTCCGCATGGAGTTTCCAAATATTGTGGAGCTTGTGTTCGGGATCTGGCCTCGCGTCAAAGGCCTTGCCGTGGACATCCACGTAGGGCACGGCCGTGCCCGTGTGCGCTAGCCGCAACAGGTTCGGCATGGAGAGTTCCACGTCGTAGGTGCCGAAGTCAGAAAAGAACTCAGTGAACGCGTGATAGGCCTCGCAGCTCCAGCGATCGCCTTGGTAGACGCCCACTTTTGGGAACCACTGTCCCGACATCAAGAAATGCCCAGCCCATCCGCTGCGCGCGAAAACACGTGGATAGCGGCTCTCCCAGGCGATCTCCACATCGATGGTCTCGCCCGGATTCACCTCTCTGGGTAGCTTCACCCAATAGACCGTTTCATCCTTGCCGTAGTGGCCTTCCAGATCGCGCCCTTCCAGGCGCACCGATCGCAGTTTGCAGTAGCCCCAAGATTGGGAATCCTTCGGATCGTTCAGGGAATCGCCCCGCAGACGGCCCCCGCTCTCCTTCACGAAAAGGCTCTGCGGACCCTTGAACGAATTGAGGTAGAGATGCAAGGGAAAGTCGCGCGTGGACTTGGTTCCCGCGTTGCGCCATGAGATGACTTCCTTCGCCTGAAGCGTCTTCCCAGGCCAATCCAGCGTTCCTTGAATCCGGTAATTCGCAATGCGAGGTGAAAGGGGCTGCTCGAACCACTTCTCCGGAGTCCACCCATGCGCCACCGCACTCGCCAAGGACATCATCAACAGCATCAATCGGCGCATGGACACTCCAGAATGATTCCAATCTAACGCAACCCACCCAACCTCTACCAATCCCGGCAAAGTCCCGCCTTGCCTTCTTCTCCCGCGCTGCTACACTAACTTTCCTACCGCGGGGTGGAGCAGTCCGGTAGCTCGTTGGGCTCATAACCCAAAGGTCGCAGGTTCAAATCCTGCCCCCGCTACCAATAAAAAAGGGTCCCTATGGGACCCTTTTTGTAGTGGGCCCAAGGGAAGTTGAAGCTGCGATCGGGATGGCGCGATACGCGAGTGGGACATCCCACCGTTAACGCAAAACCCCGGCTCTCATTCCCTCCGCGATCTCTCGACTCAGCTTTTCCAAGATCCGGCTGTGCGCGTCGGCCAGGGCGTCGAGATCCAGACCGGTCACGGGCTCATCAAGGGTGGCCGTTTTTCGCATCAAAGCCGGGCCACCTTTGGGGAGTGTGACCATCCAGTTGGCTCGAAGGCTCAGCACACCGCCGGGGCGGCCATCACATCGCTGCACATCCACTTCGAGGCGGTACGCGGCTTTCACCCGTTCACCATAGGGATAGGCCACCACCGCATCACTTGGCAGGAGCGACGACAGGTTCTCCACCAGCACCCGCTGCATATCCTTGTCCAGGCCATTGCCCCAACGATGGGTATCCGAGAGTTCCAGCTTCCCCGGCCCCAAAGCCGTCATGAGTTGAGGCCGCTGTAAAGTTTCGGGCAAGCGCACCGGCATGACTTCAATGGCCATGTTGGCCGTGGAACCTTTCGTGGACGCGGGTTTCCCTTCGATCGGGTCAAGGGATCTGAGGGTGTGGAATACCTCGGGCGACGAACGCGTCAGGCATCCCAAGCTAGCGGCAAACATCACGAGGACGATGGAAAATTTCCGGGTTCTCATTTTTGCTTTCCCTTCCCAAAAATCAGCGATTCCGGATGCCGCTCTAAAGTGTCTGCCAACTCCTTGAGCGATCGGGATGCCTTGGCGAATTCCTCCAGAGCCTCATGGAGCCCTTGCTGGGTAGGGGAATCGGACTTCAACGTTTTGTCCAAGGTGGCCAGAGTGGCCTGGGCCTGGGCTAGGGTGGCCTTGGCCTGGGGCGCCGTCTCCTCATCGAGGTGAGCTATCAGCACATTCGCATGCTGCAGAGTGTCCTTCAGAATGGGGATGGCGGTGCGCAACTGGTTCACAACGTCTTCCAACGGCAGCTTCTGCAATCGCTCCACAAAGCTGGCCATTTGGGACAGCATGACGCTCATGGTGGAAGGCAAGGTGGGGATCTCTTGGTATTTCCCATAGTGGCCCACGCTCTTCGGAGGGGCCTCGGGATGGAAACTCAAGTCGACGAACATACTGCCGGTGAGAAGGGATGCGGATTTCAGCTGGGCCCTCAAGCCCTTCCGGACCAGTTGCTGGATGACCCGGTCGGTGGACAAAGTGTTTCCGCCCACCACGGAAAACCTCTCGGGCTCCAGAGCGATGAGCACGGGGACCTTGCCCTCCAAGGTCCCGGCGTGGAACTCAAGTTTGAAATCCTCCACTTGGCCGACCTTGATGCCCAGGTACTCTACCGGCGCGCCACGGACCAAGCCCCGCATGGATTCGTTGAAATTGAGCATGTAGTAGCGACGGTTCAGAAAAATATTTTCGTTGATGCTTTCGTGATTGGGATACAGCGTGAACACTTGGCCATTAGCTACCGGGCCGCTGTCTTCTAGACTCACGGGTGTCTCGAAGGCGATGCCGCCAAGCAGCGTGTCTACCAAGGAATCCGACCGCATGCGAATTCCGCTGGTGTCCATGGAGACATCCAGAGCCCCAGCGTCCCAGAAGCGCGTGTCCTTGTGCACCAAGGTGTCGTAGGGCGCGTTGATGAAGGCCATGATTGATACCGATTTTCCCCCCTTGTCCAGGTCAAAGCCCGCCACTTCACCCACCCGGATTTGGCGGTAGCGCAAGGGCGACCCGACGTTCAGCGAGCCGACCTTTTCGGCCCGCAGATGCACCAGGATTCCGGGCAGGTGGGTTGTCACCATGCCCGCGCTTTCGAGTCCTTTGTATTCATGTTTGAAATTTTCATCCACGCTGGGCTGTCCAGGATCCATGCCGATGTAGGCCCCTGAAAGCAGCGTTCCAAGTGCGGAAATGCCGCTGGTGCCGATGCGGGCCCGGACGATCCAGAATCGCGTGTTCTCGGAGAGGAGACCCGTGGCTTCCTTTTTTAGTTCCGCGGTGACCACCACCTGGTTGAGATCCTTGCTCAGATTGATGGCGGAGACCTTGCCGATCTCCATGTCCTTGTAACGAATGCGAGTCTGGCCGGCCTCGAGGCCTTCGGCGGAAAGGAAGGTGATGGTGATGGTGGGGCCTTTGGCCGTGTAGGCCTTCATGGCCATCCAGGCGCCGATGAAGGCCGCCACCAGGGGCAGCAGCCATACCAAAGAGGGGCGCCGCCGCAACACGACCTTGGCTTCGGGAATCTCATCCATTGGTGGGCTCCAGGGAGTCCCAAACGAGTCTGGGATCGAAACAGTTAGCAGCAAGCATGGTGGCCACCACCATCATGGCAAAGGCCACGGCACCGGGGCCCGGCGCGATGGTGGCGAGATTGCCCAGCTCCACCATGGCGACCATGAGGGTGACCACGAAGATATCCACCATGGACCAACGGCCCACCAGGTCCGTAAGGCGGTACAGGCGGGCTCGCTGTTCAGGTCGCCATGCGGAACCGTAGTGCTCGGAAATGAGCAGGAAGGACAGAATCGTGATCTTCAGGATCGGAACCACCACACTGGCGATGAAAATGATGAGCGCCAGCATCCAGGAACCCGTACTCACGAAGTAAATGATGCCCCCCAGAATCGTGTCCGCCTGCACGCGTCCCAGAGACACCACCCGCATCACCGGCAGCATGTTCGCGGGGAAGTATAGGATGGTGGCGGTGAGCAGCAGGGCCCAGGTGCGCTCGCGGCTTTGCGGCTTGCGGCTGTGGAGGGTGGCCCCACAGCGAGGGCAGCGAATGCGTGTGTGGAACCGCGAGAGACGACCGCAGGTGGGACACGCCACCAAGGCGGCTTGACGGGCCGTTTCCGCCCCCAGGCGGGGAGGCGTGTGGGCGGAGGGATTCCCCATGGCCTCCCAGATGACCCCTGCATCCAGCGAGGTGAAGGCCGCCGCAGCCACCAAGATAAAAGCGCCAAGGGAGTAGAGCGAAGGCCCTGGAACCACGACGGCCATGCTGGCGAGTTTCACGTAAGCCACGATGATGCCCAACACGAAGACTTCCGCCATGCCCCAAACCTGGAATTGCTCCACCAGCCGGAAAATACGGGCGGTCCAGTGAGTCTGGCGACCCCGCCGAATCTGGAACAGCACGTAGATCATGCCACTGAGATGCACCGCTGGAGCCAGGATGACCGTCGTGATGAGGATGGTGGAAAGCCAAGGCCAGCCCAAGCTCGCCAGAAGGGTTGCGCACCGCGGTATCGAGGCCTCCTGCACCACACCATGGAGGTGGAGCGAGAGCAGGGGAAAGGCATTGGCCAAGGCGAACAGAATGAGTGCGGAGATATACAGTGCAAGCGCCACGTCCATGGAACCGCGGTGACCCTTCCGGAGTACCGCGCCGCACCGGACACAGAGAGCCGTCCCACCCTTGGGCGGAGCTTGGACCTGGTGCAGGTAGTCGCACTCTGGGCAGGCCATCAGGGTGGGGATTATCACTTAAGGTCTCGCTGCATTGAGGCCATTTTGCCGCGAAGTTCCGAAATCCGGGAGAAGAGTTCGAGGGTCTTAATCCGGTGACAGCCCGATGCCGAATCGGGTTCATCGCAAACCGGAAGAAAACAGGCCGCCTTACAGAACGGCGTTCATCGAGTGGAAAGGCGAAGGGCTTTTTCGGGAACGACAAATCCAAGCAGGCCCGCCTCCAAGAGCTGGAAACCGCACGGGAAGCCCCGCTCATGGGACCGGCGGATCTGCGGGAACTGCGAAACCATCTGGAGGCCGACCTAGCCCTACTGTTCGCCGCGGGGTGGGCCCTGTGGCCTGGGAAGGATCCAGGATTCCTTGCGGCCGCTGCACGCGCAAGCCTCCGCCGTAGCCCTATTCTCATTCCCCTGAGCTTAGGGAGCGAGCCACGAATGCCGGGGTGCCTTGCTACATCCGCACCACTAAGGGAGGCTCCTCCGATGCCAGCGGGAACCTTCATTTGACTTTGTCATACCGGAATGTTTGATTCACAGTGCGCGTCTGGATGGAGGAAAAGGATGTCCAAGCTGGATCCCCATCTTCGATCCGTCATCGACGCTTACTTCGGGGCCATGAATTCCCGGAACGAAAGTGCATTCACGGCCTGCCTCGCCAAGGAGATCGTCTTCTTCGGGAGCATGTCGGGGGTCCAGATCAAAGGTATCGATGCCCTCCGCGGAATGTTTTTGGCCTTGGGCGACAAGTTCCCGGACCTGATGCAGAATCCCCTCCGCACCTTCGGCACGGGTCCCGAGGTGGCCGTGCTGGTGGACCTGGCCTTTGGAGAAGACGCCACTCAAGGGATGTGGATCTTCCGGTTTGACCCTGCGGGCCGAGCCGAGCGCATTTCAGCGCTCTATGACCCGCAACCCTTCCAAATAAAAAAGGCGAGGGGAGTGCTGCATCCGAGCCTGAAGTCGGAAGAGGAAGATCCGCCCTTGGCGCTGGATCCACCCCTCCAGGCGGCAATGGACCAGTTCTTTGAGACCTTCAATGCTGGGGACGAGGATGCCCACATGAGCCTCTTCGCACCGGACGTGGTTTATTTCGGTTCCATGAGCGGCATCACCAGCTCGGGCGTCGCCACCGTTCGCGGGGTTTTCCGGGCAGCCCAAACGTCCATGGGTGTCCGCCGCCTGACGCCCCTCCGCACCTTCGGCCGGCGGCATGAATTGGCGGTGCTCCTTAACTTCCGCCCGGAGGATTCCGAAGGTCCCATGGCCGAAGGAGTCTGGGCCTTCCGCTTCGACGAGCAAGCCCTTATCGCGCGCATCTCCCTGCTCTGGAATCCCGCCTTCTTCACCAAGAAACTCAGCACATAACCAGCGAATAAACCTAAGAGCGTGTCTTAAAAATCCCCCGGGCCGCGCTGGGAGCGCCGGGCGAGCGAGGCAAGGCAGGCGACCACGGCATATCGCCCATACGCCACGGGAGGCTAACGCAGCATCGAGAAGCCCGCCGCCCCAGCCCGAAGGGACGGGGCCAGCCGCGCGCATCGCGGCGTCACGGGCCTTGTGCCTATGATCTATAGGCCGTTGCGGCCCCTTCCTTGCGCTGCATCGCGGCTGACCTCCGTCGCGGCACAGGGGATTTTTTAAGACACGCTCTAAG
>JANXXC010000090.1 GCA_025350765.1 Holophagaceae bacterium
TTGCCCTTGATCTTGGTCTTGATGGCTTCGAGATTTGTGGGTCGCTTCATGCGCAAATCGAACCAGAGGCTGTGCATGTATTGGGTGTTGAGCTTCACGGCGCTGGAGAAAAGATTCAAGTCCAGGCCCTTGGTCTGAAACAGGTGGTGGGCGTCCCGCGCGTGGTGGGTGCCGAACTTGCCATCCTTGTGCGATCCCACCTGTGGCGCGGGGCTGAAGTCTTTCACTTGGCTGATGTCGTTGGCCCGGCGCATGCACACGAAGGAGGCTTCCGTCAGGTTGTCATCGCCTTCGGCCAGCACCAGCGTTTGCAGCAGGCAGCTCAGGTTGTGGGTATTGCAGCTCACCACGTGAACGTATTTGTCGGCCGGAGTGATGACGTCGTCATTGATGCCGCGCGCGTACATTTTCCCAAACCCGAATTCGGAACCCTGGGCGATGAATCCCAGCGTGTTGTGCTCGTAGTGCTTGTAAATCTTTTCCTTCATTTCGATGCCCTTGGGGGAGCAGTCGATGACCACGCTGGCCTGTTCCAGCGCCTGCTCGTGGGTCATCACGGGGTTCATGCCCGCGGTCCTGAAGGCCTCGAATTTTTCAGCGTCCGCCACCAATTTGGCGCCGCGGTTGACCAAGGCCTTCACCTTGGGGCGGTCGCTGATGCTGTGCTTGTGGAAGGTGATTTCATCGAGCCCCAGCTCTTTTTGGAAATGACACATGAGCCCGATGAGCGGCTCACCGATGGTGCCCGTGCCGACCACATGAACAACATTCCTGGACATGGGAACTCCCGCGATAGACCGGATTGTTCTGGGACGCCCCGCCGGTCCAAACAGACTATTTTCTCAAAGATGTGACGATCCGCGAAGCGGAATTACTTTTCAAGCAATTGGCTTGGAGGTGGAGGGGAGCTCGAAGAGAATCAGAGGAATCTAAATTATGCTTCAGTAGGTCATTTTTGGAGTCGCAGGATGCTTCCAGCCTTGTTCTTGCTCGTCTGTCAGGCAGATTCGAAGCCAGCCCAGCAAGTCCCTCCTCCCTCCACTTCATCAAGTTTTAGAACCACTGGCAGCCGTGACGTCATCGATGTGGCCGATGACACCAAGCTGCTTGAAGAAAAATCACTGCCTTTGGATTCAGAGCTGAATGCTGCCAGCGGTTCGCAGCACGTTTCCGCCCCTAACGTTGGCGGCCTCATCGACAATACGGAGAATGGCAACCGCGGCCTGCGGTTCTACCGTTTCGTGCTCATGCCCAAGGAGCGAATCAAGCTGCAATTAAATTCACTGGGCAACAAGATCACCCTGCGGTTTGCCATGCCAAATATTTCGGGGGACGATCCCTTGGTGAAAGCAATCAAGGATTCCAACCGACGGCCTACTCTTGAACGCCAGCACCGCATCGAATTGGGAAACCCCTTCGCTGAGCCAGTGCGGGTGACGCTCGCCCTAAACGGGTACACCAACTACAACTACAAATTGGAGATCCAGAGGGAGCTGGGGAAATAGCGCCCGAGGTTAACGACTAACTTATGTGAAGGGACACGAAATGATGTTCGTGGCCCTTCTTTTTAGAGCGGGCTACCAGCCGCGCATCAGATTGGCCTTGTAGACCCGCTCCAGAGCTAGCACGAAGGCGCCGGTGCGGTAGGTGCAGCCATGCTTGGTGACCTTGCCGTGAACATCGTGGAAAGCCTGGATCATGATCTTTTCTTCCTTTTGGAAGACCTCGGCTTCGTCCCAGAAGAACTGTTGGAGATTCTGCACCCACTCGAAATAGGAGACCGTCACGCCGCCGGCATTGGCCAGGATGTCGGGGATCACCGTGATGCCTTTGTCACGCAGGATGTGGTCCGCGCCTGTGGTGGTGGGGGCGTTGGCGCCTTCCACAACGAGCTTGGCTTTCACGTCAGGCGCCGTGACCTTGTTGATGACACCGCCCAGGGCGGCGGGGATCAGAATGTCGCAGTCCTGCGCAAAGACTGATTCCGCATCGAAAGCCTCACCGCCCGTGAACCCGGCGACACCGCCCTTATTGGCCTTCACGTGGGTGGTGAGCGCCGTCACGTCCATGCCGCCCGCGTTGCGAACGCCGCCCGTGTGATCGGCCACGGCGACGATGATCGCGCCCATTTCATCCAGGAATTTCGCGGTGTAAGAACCCACATTGCCGAAGCCTTGGAGCACCACTCGGGCGCCCTTCAAGGGGATGCCCAGCACGCTGCAGGCTTCCCGGGTGATGATGGCCACGCCCTTGCCGGTGGCGGCTTCACGGCCCTGGCTGCCACCCAGCTCGATGGGCTTGCCGGTCACGCAGGCGGGCTGGTAGCCAGCCTTGCGGCCGTATTCGTCCATGACCCAGGCCATGGTTTGCGCGTTGGTGTTGACGTCCGGCGCGGGGATGTCGCGGGTGGGCCCCAGGACCATGCTGATTTTCGCGATGTAACGGCGGGTGACGGCCTCGAGTTCGTGAAGGCTCATCTTTGAGGGGTCGCACTGCACTCCACCCTTGGCGCCGCCAAAAGGAATATTCACCACAGCGGTCTTCCAGGTCATCAGGCTCGCCAAGGCGCGCACATCGTCCAGGTCCACGTCGGGGTGGTAGCGGATGCCGCCTTTTTGGGGACCGCGGACACCGTTGTGCTGCACGCGGAAACCGTGGAAGACCTTGAGGCTGCCGTCATCCATGCGGATAGGCAGCGCAACGGAGACTTCGCGGTAGGGGGTCTTGAGAACGTCCCTGACCTCCTGGGGCATCTCCAAAATATCGGCCGCCTCGTCGAATTGGCGGTTCACGTTGTCGAACAAGTTGATGTGCTCGGTCATTGCATCCTCATGCGAAGCCAGCCCGCCTGGTGCGGGTCAGGACAGACAGGTTAACAGCGCCGGAAATAGGGTCTGTCGCCAGGGGATTACTTGATGGCTTCGGGCCGGATAAGGTACTGGATGTTCGCTACGCCGTAAAATTCTCCGCCGCCGCCCGCATCCACTTTCTTGATGCAGCTCACGCGGATCATTTGGCGATTGTTATAGGAAAGGGTCACGTCGGTGACCTTGTTGTTCGCGGAATTCGTGCGCACATCCGAGACCTGCATGCTTCCCCAGACTTTCACGGGGAGACCTTTGATGAGCCGATAGATGCCCGCGTTAAAAGCCCGCCGCGCCTCCTCGATGCCGTAATCGTCCTCGGGGGATCGGGGCAAATTGTCCAGCCGGGGCGCCAGCTTGGTGACGCCGAGAGCCTCCAGCTCTTCCGGCGTGAGCTTGATATTCAGGTTTTTCGCCTCGGTATGAAACCACGCGGCGGAGGGGAAAACCACGTCGGGGCTGATGGGGGCGATGAGGATCAGGTGCTTGTAGTTTTTCCAGGCGGCCAGGTACTGGAGATGCACCAGGATGTCCCCGGGAGTCTTCGCAGAGGTCGGGGGAACATTGGGAATGGGACCGTCTTTATTCTCGCAGCCCGAGGAGATCGTCAACGCCGCAAGCGCCCCGAATCCAATAATGTTTCGTACCATGCTTGCCATCTGGCCTCCGATGACCGTCTGGGGAATCTTGCCTCGAGTTCAGCAACACTTCCAAACTTATTCGTGATTCATGCCAGATAATTTTCCCAGGGGTGATCTATGTCCTATCCGGTTCGCCTCTATGTTTTCGGCCGACCCAAGCTCGCCTGCGCCCGGGATTGGGAGGAACACTACACGGCGATGCTGAGGCCCTACGCCCGCCTTGAACTGGTGGAGCTGCCGGAGGGGCGGGGCTCAGTGGCAAGGCAATTGAAAGATGAAGGCGTCCGTCTCCAGTCCAAATTGGAGGCCCTCCAATGCCCGGTCCTCTTGACCCCCGAGGCTCCGGCCCGGGATTCCGAAGCCTTCGCCGCCTGGTTGGGCAAGGCCATGGACCAGGGCCTGAGCCTGGGATTCGCCATCGGCAGCAGCCATGGTTTTGATCCCAGCCTGAAGTCGGCCATCCGGGAAAAACTCTCCCTGGGACCCATGACCTTTCCCCATGACCTGACGCGGGTGATGTTCCTGGAGCAGCTCTATCGCGCCTTCGCGATCATTAAGGGCTCGCCCTATAACAAGTGATCGTAGCCCAGCACTTCCTCGACGGCGGCATAGGGGTCCAGGTCCCGCCGGGCGATGGCCTGGATGAGATCCCCGATCCGACCTCCCGCCCGGGCCTTGACGCGCCTCACGGATTCTTCGGCTAAGAGGGATTCGAAGCGGAGTTTGGCCCGCTCCAGGGCCTTGTGCTCTAAGCCGCCATGGCCTAAAAGCCAGGCGCCATGTTCGCGGATTCGGTCCCACAATTCCGAAATACCTTGCCCCTGGGACGCGATCACGCGGCAGGCCGGCGGGTCCCAAGGCTTGGGCGGGCTGAGGCTCTTCAAGGCCTCCAACTCCTGCTCTACCTGCTCGACGCCATCCCGATCGGCCTTGTTGATAATGAAGAGATCCGCCACTTCCATGATGCCGGCCTTGATGGCCTGGATCTCGTCCCCGAGGCCCGGCACAAGAACCACGCAGCAGGTGTGGACACAGCTCACCACATCCACCTCGTCCTGGCCTACGCCCACGGTTTCCACGATGACGGTGTCATACCCGGCCGCATCCAGAAGGTCGATGGCGTCTTGGGTCGCCCGGGCCAGCCCTCCAAGGGCGCCTCGGGTGGCCATGCTGCGGATGAAGATT
Organism: Holophagaceae bacterium; assembly: GCA_025350765.1. Taxonomy (GTDB): domain Bacteria; phylum Acidobacteriota; class Holophagae; order Holophagales; family Holophagaceae; genus JANXPB01. Next base: position 4,691 of record JANXXC010000090.1, read on the forward strand.
GAGGGGTCCGGCGCAATGCGCCCCATGCGGATGCGGTCCCCCAGGATCGCGCCGCCACTGAAGGGCGAGGTGGGATCCACCGCCAGGATGCCGACCCGCTGGCCCGCCTGGAGAAGGGTCCGGGCGAGCCGGTCGGTCAAGGTTGATTTGCCCGCGCCGGGGGCTCCGGTGAGGCCCACCACCCGCGCCCGTCCCAGATGGGGCCAGACCTTGGCCATGAGGAGCCGAGCCTCGGGATGTCCGTTTTCCATCCAGCTGATGGCCCGGGCCAGGGCACGGGCGTTGCCCCCCAAAAGGGGACCTAGCATCTCGTCCGCGGTATCCATCTGGCAAGAATGCCAGCAGCTCTTTGAGCGTGCCCGTCAATCTTCACGCTCGATCCCCACGGGCTTGAATGCTAGACTTTCCTTTTGCCTAGAAGGGATGTTTGAACATTTGATGGCCTCCAAAGGTTCCAAGCCCCGCGGTCCCGCCGGTCCCAACCCGGAAGGCGCGGGAACGGTGCGCCTGCAGAAGCCCACGCCCCGAACCGAGATTCCGACCCTTCGCGAAAAGGCCTGCGCGACCTGCGGTGCTGGTTTCACGGTCACGCCAGATCAAAAATTCTTTCTGTGCCCCGAGTGCTATGCCAAGGAATACCGGCGCGTCTCAAAAACGCGAAGTGCGGGAACCCAGGTCCTCACTCACATCACTTGTGTGGTGTGCGGGACAAGCGAATACCTGACCTTCGTTCCTCAGGATGCCTCCTTGGCTCTGTGCAAGGCCTGTTTTGGCCGCCAGAAACGGGAACAAAAGCCTGACCATCGTCATTAATCCTCATACATCCAAGGAGTTCTAAATGCGTTTGATGCACGTGCTGCCCTTCAGTCTCACCGCCATTCTTGTTGCCCAAACTGCGTTGAAGCCCGCGCCCCAGAAGGCTGTGGCACCAGCGGCCCCGGCCGCCAAGGAAGCCCCCAAGGCTGATTCCCTGGAAGCTAAATTTGCCAAGGACGCGCTCACTTCCGTGTTGGATTCGGTCAACGCATCCTGGTTCGGCCAGCCTTACCAGAACATCACCGCCGTCCAGATCGAAGGCACCCTGCGCGTGGCCCTTTCCGCGGCCGCGATCAACGCCAAAGTCGCCGAAAACACCGGCGGCCAGATCAAGGGCGGGGCCACCAAAACCGGCAACGCCAACGTCAATTTGAAAAGCACCTACTTCGCCAATGGCGATTTCAAAACCGATTTCAGCGGCGACCTTGGCAACGGCATCTGGACCCGCGTGGGCAACAAGGGCTTCTTGTACAGCAAAGAGCTGAATTCCTACACCACTCGCGTGGATCCAGGCCCCGCAGACGCCCCCAATTCCTACATGGGCTGGTTCCGGGAAGTGATCATCGACATCCGCAAGGTGTACGCCGAGTCCGGCGCCTTCAGGGCGGTCCTGGGCAAGGAAGAGGCTTCCGGCGCCGTGACCACCCAGACCCTCAGCTTCAATGCGCCTACGGGCCCCTACGATACGAAAAAACGCGAGCAGAGCCTGGATGAAACCCTTGGGTTCTGGAAGCGCGGCCACCTGGACCTGACCTTTGAGAAGGCCTCCAAGCAGCCCAAGACGCTCGTCTATTCCAACGAAGCCAACGGCATCCGCACCCGCTTTGACTTCACCTACGCCGATGGAAAGCTGCAGAACCTTGCCATCAGTAACTACAGCAAGGGCTTCGAGGGCCCAGGCGGCCTGCGCATTTCCTACGATACCAATGGCCTGATGAAGACCATCGCCGGTGAACTCAACAGTCAGCAAAAGAAGATCGCCTTCAATCTGAGCCTGAACTGGACCAAGGATCTCAAGTCCTCCCAAGTCGCGGCCCTGCCTCCCGCCGGCGCCAAGAAAATGGGCGGCGACGAACAGCAGACCCTCATGCTCGTCGGAGTAGCCGGCAACGTGATGGACTTGCAGCGCGCTGGCTGGAACATTATGGCCCCCAAGGTTGCCGCCAGCGCCCCCTCCAGGTAATCCGCTAGACTGAATCATTCGGGGCGTGGCGCAGCCTGGTAGCGCATCTGCTTTGGGAGCAGAGGGTCGGAGGTTCGAATCCTCTCGCCCCGACCA
>JANXXC010000172.1 GCA_025350765.1 Holophagaceae bacterium
GGACCCGTCAATCCGCTAAGTCGTCGTCACAAAATTACTTTGGTCTAAGCAGTAGAGAACGATCTAAGGGCCATACCGGAATTTCTCAAAGGTGTGGTGTTATTCCGTAACGGCTTCTAAACTTCAAAGATCCGAACTGGCGATGGTGTCCGCCTTAAAACCGCTCCCCGAGCTGATGGCGCCTACGAATCTCTTCTGGAGGCGTAGGCATGAACTCATTGAAGCGAAGGCTGGGCTGGACCGCTTGGGACCTCTGTTTCGGCAGTGCCGTGGGCTTGCTTTCGGGCGCGGCCTCGGCGGGCTTTTTGTGGCTGCTGGAGAGGGCCATCCAACTTCGGCAGGAGCACCTTTGGCTGCTGTTTCTGTTGCCGATTTTCGGCCTCATTTCCGCGTGGCTCTATCGGCGTTTCGGCAAGGAGTCCGAAGGCGGAAGCGCCATGATTTTGGACGAGGTCGTAGAGTTCCGCGGCCGGGTGCCATCGCGCATGGCGCCCTTGGTGCTCATCGGCACGCTGCTCACGCACCTTGGCGGCGGCAGCGCGGGCCGCGAAGGCACGGCGGTGCAGATGGGGGCGAGTCTCGCCCGATCCTTGGGCAAGTTGCCCTGGGCTTGGCTGCGGCTCAACCACTCAAGGCAGCGGCTTCTACTCATGGCAGGCGTGTCCGCGGGCTTCGGCTCGCTCTTCGGAACCCCCGTGGCGGGCGCACTCTTCGGCATGGAAGTCATTGCTCGAGGCAAGCTGCACTACGAGGGCATCATCATCTGCGCGGCGGCTTCCTTCGTGGGCGATGGGGTGTGCCGGGCCCTTGGCGCGCGCCACTTTCACTACCCTGCCTCCGCGCCCGAATTCACCTGGTCGCTGGGGCTGAAGGTGGCTTTGTTCGCGCTTCCGATAGCCCTTGTTGCGGGAGTTTTCTCAGAGTTTTCTCATCGTCTCGCAGGTTGGACGAAGGCCCGATTCACGGATCTCTGGATGTTGAGACCGATGCTGGGCGGGATCGCCGTCATCGCGCTGTTCCTGGTGTTCCGTGAGGACGGCTACCTGAATCTAGGCTTGCCTTTTTTGGATCGCATTTTCGTCGAGCAATCGGCGCTGCATCCTTGGGCCTTCGCGGCCAAGCTGATCATCACCTGCGTGACCATCGGATTCGGATTCAAGGGCGGCGAAGTGACGCCGCTCTTCGTCATTGGCGCCCTGTTGGGGGCCGTCCTCGCGCCAGTTTTCCACGTTCCGGTCCCCTTTCTCGCGGCGGTGGGGTTCGTCGCGATCTTCGCCGCGGCCAGCAACACGCCCCTGGCCTCCATGGTCATGGGCCTTGAGCTATTCGGCGCCGGGTTCGCGGGGCCCATGGCAATCTCTTGTTTCATGGCTTACGTGCTGGTGGGCCATCGGGGCATCTATGGTGCCTCACGCAGTCAACCTTTTAAAGCTGGACACGGAGAGGCCTGATGGCGGAAGAAAAATGGCTCAACCGCACGGTGTGGGGCATGGCCTTCACGAGCTTTCTGTCGGATCTTGGGCATGAAGCGCAGAGCACGCTGTTGCCCAGTTTCATGGCGGCGCTGGGCCTGCCGCCCGCGGCCCTGGGCGCGGTGGAGGGCATCGCCGACGCGGCGGCTAGTTTCATGAAGCTGGGCGCCGGATGGTTTTCCGACCGCATCGGGAAACGAAAAGGATTGGTTGTTTTCGGTTACGCCGCCACAGGCCTAGCGTCCGCTTTCATTGCACTGGCTTCGGGCTTTCCGCTCATTCTGTTTGGAAAATTTTTCGGATGGCTGGGGCGTGGGCTGCGTGGGCCTCTGCGCGATGCGATTCTCACCGACAGTATTCCCGCCGATGCCCGAGGCCGGGCCTTCGGCTTCCATCGCGCCGGAGATACGCTCGGCGCCATTCTAGGGCCCGCGGTGGTGGTGGGTCTTCTGGCCTGGGGCGCGCGACGGGGGCTTCCCGCCTTGCCCTGGAATCGCACCTTGATGATGTGGACGCTTGTCCCCGGGCTGCTGTCGGCGCTGGCTTTCGCGTTGATGGTGAAGGAACGCGCGAGGACGAAACCCAAGCTGCTTTCCTTCCGCCATGCCATCGCTCAGATGCCCATGGATTTCCGAAACTATCTGGTGGGCGTCGGCCTTTTCGGCGCGGGGGATTTTGCGCACACCCTTCTCATCCTCGCGGCCACCCAATTGCTCACGCCTCGCATGGGCAGCGTCAAGGCCGCGACTTTCGGCGCGGGTCTCTACGTGCTGCACAACATCGTCTATGCGTTTTCCACCTATCCCGCGGGGGCCATCGCGGATCGTTTTCGCACCCATCGTAAAGTGCTCGGCTACGGCTATCTCGCCGGCATCGCGGTGCCGCTGCTGCTCATCGGCTGTTTCGTAAAGGGATGGAACAGCCTACTGATTTTAGCGGTGCTCTTTTCCATCGCGGGGTTGGTGAACGGCATCCAGGACACGCTGGAAGGCGCCACCACCGCGGAGATGGCCCCATCGGAGCATCGCGGCCTCGCCTTTGGATTACTGGGCGGAGTGAATGGCTTCGGTGATCTCATTTCAAGCCTGCTGGTCGGCGCACTTTGGACCGTGCATCCGGCCTGGGGCTTCGGCTACGCGGCGATCTGCATGGGCGTAGGCGCGGTGGTCACGCTGTCTGGGAAGGATTCCATCCCAGTGCTCTGACACAACCTGGCAAGCACTTCGATCTCGGTGCTCTAGACCAGGCCGCGAGGTCTTCTCATTCATTCGGCCCGGGTGAAAGCATCGTGGATCTCCGCATCCGGAAGTTCTTGCGAGAGCCACGCGTCCAACTCTGGAATGGAATCCACCAGCACCTCGGCGCCCGCGTCCAGCAATTCAGCGCGGGTTCCATAGCCGTAGGTGACGCCGATGGCGCGAAGTCCGTGATCCCGGGCGGCGCGCATGTCGTCGCCGCGGTCGCCGATGAAATAGTCGCCGGAGTCGATGGTACCCGCTTGTCGCAGGCGTTCCAGAACCTTGGTCTTGGGCTGCCAGGCGCCTTTCAATTCCGCGCCGAAAATCTCGTCGAAGACGAGATTCAAATCGAACTGGTAAGCTATGCGCCGCGCGAAAAGACCGGGTTTGCTGGACACCACGTAGATGCGGTGCCCCTGGCGTTTCAGCCGCGACAGCATAAGATGGGCGCCTTCGTAGACCTCGTGCTCGAAGACGCCGTCTTCGCGGTACGCGTCCAGGTAGCGGTCATGAGCTTCTTCGAGTTTCTTCGAATCTTGAAGGCCGGGAATCTGCGCCAGGCTTTCGCGCATCCCAAAGCCGATCCAGGTCCGGATGGTGGCCTCATCGGGGCAGGGCAGACCCATCTCCCGACAGACGCGATGCACACAGTTCCGCACGCCTAGGAGCGGATCCACGATGGTGCCGTCAAGGTCGAAGCAGAGGGTGGCCATGGGCAATCAGTCCTGAGTCCTGGGTCTTGAGTCCCGAGGTTCAATATGGATGTGCCCTTCAGTCGTGACGGGGTTCATGGACCAGGCCATCGCACGTATGACGGATTTTTCAATTGTTTCCAAACTCTCGACTCTCAACTCAAGACTCTTGACTCGAAAGCCGCGATGCATTCCCTCACGAAGGCCTTGGCCTCCTCGATGCCCGCCCAGCCATCGCTGTGGACATCCTTTTCCTCAAGGTCTTTGTAGGTCACAAAGAAGTGCTCCACTTCTTTCATGAAGTGTGGGGGCAGATCGTCGAGGGTTTCCACGTGGGCATAGTTGGGATCATCGGCGGCGACGCACAGCACTTTGTCGTCGCGGCCCTTGTCATCGTGCATCTTCAGCAGGCCCACGGGCCGGGCCTTGATGACCACGCCGGGGTAGGTCGTGCCATTGATGAGCACCAGCACGTCGGCGGGATCGCCATCGGGGGCCAGGGTCTTGGGAATGAATCCGTATTCTGCCGGGTAGTGGAAAGGCGAGAAGAGCACGCGGTCCACGAAGACCAACCCCGTTTCATGGTCGATCTCGTACTTCACCCGGGAGCCCGTGGGGATCTCGATGATGGCGTTGATGAGATCCGGCGCGAGGTTGCCAGGGCCGAGGCTGGGGTGGGACATGGGCGCTCCTTTTGAACACGCTTTCAAAGACCAAGAGGCCATTTTCGCATGGGTCGCTGACTGCGCCGAGGAGGAAGAATTCCTTGGTGCGGGCTCATCTCAAGGGAGGTTTCCGATCACTGCCCGCAGGCCGCCAGCACTTGGGTTTGCGGGGACTGTCCCGCGGGCGAGAGGGTCAAGGTTCCGCAGGGAAGGCCGAAGGCGGCGGTGGTGGTGGATTGATTGCGCGTGAAGGCGATGGCACCGCTCACGGGATAGCAGCAGCCCTCGGTCCAAGTGAGGGGCGCCGCGCTGGCGATGGCGCCACTGGTAAGGGTTCCGTTGTCCGAGAGGCTAAAGCTCCCCGAGAGCTTGTAGGCGCCCGCCGTGGCCCAATCCGCGTGCAGGTCCGCGTCGTAGAGATAAGCCCTGTTGGTTTCAGGATGGGCCGAGTCCGTGAAGGTGGCGCTGAGATGATTGGCCTGGAGCGTCGCTTGTTTCGCGGCGGCATCCACCTTCAGATTCTTGGATCCGTTAAAGGTCCAAGTGCGGGTGTCCTTCTTGGCCACGAGATTCTGGAAGGTCACCGAGAAATCCGTCGCCTGGGCATTGAAGCTGATGGTCACGGCCCCGTTCAACGTGCCTCCATCGGGACCGGTGCAGGCATTGAAAGTCAGTGCCAAGGTCGTCGTGCCTCCGGCTAGGCTCGCGCTCACGCCGACGCAAGGGGGCAGGGGCGGCAGGCTCAGCAGGCGTCCTTCGCCGGAGGGAATGAATCCGGGCATCTTGGAAGCCACGGCGGCGCTGTGCTCCACCGTGAGAAACCCCCAGGTGGCGGCGCGGGCATCCTCGGCGGACATCGGTTTCACCACTGGCGCCACGGGGGCATCGCCCTTGGGGCTGGAACCCCCGCAAGCGATCAGTAAGGGCAGGGCAAAAGGCAGGCATCGGACGAGGCGCATTGGTTCCTCCTAAGCAACGACCTTCGGAGCATAGGCTCCTCCCACCCAATACACCAGTTCCAAAGGATCCTTCACCGGCCAAAGGGCGATGGGGGTGCGCGCGCCAGGATGCAGGTGGCCAAGATCCCCGTGGCCCAGGCTTCGCGCGGCGTGGAGCGTCATGGCCGTGAGGGCTTCCTCGAAGGTGAGGCGCAGTTGCAGGCATCCCAGCCGCAGCACTAGCAGCGGGTCCAGGCAAGGGCTGGAGCCGGGATTGAAATCCGAAGCCAGGGCCACGTTGCATCCGGCTTCGATCATCTGTCGCGCCGGAGCCCAGTCCCGCATTCCCAGGCAGAGTGTCGTGGTGGGCAGCAAGATTGGCGTGACGTGGGCTTCTGCCATGGCTTTCATGCCGGCCTCACTACAGAACATCAGGTGGTCCGCCGAGGCCCCGCCCAGTTCCGCAGCCAATTCCGCGCCGCCGGTCCAGCTCAACTCGTCCGCATGGATGCGGGGCTGGAGACCGAGTTTTTTCCCCGACTCAAAAATGCGGCGGCCCTGGTGGATGCTAAAGACGCCTGCCTCGATGAAGACATCGCAGTAGCGCGCCAAACCAGGGTGGCGGCGCACCAGTTCCGGCAGCCAAACCTCGGCCACCACTCGGGCATAGCCTTCCGCATCCCCGGCGAATTCCTTAGGGATGTCGTGGGCCGGAAGCAGGGTTACATCAAGGCTCCAGCCCCGGCCTTTCAATTCCGCGTAGGCCTCCATGAGCCGGGATTCCGCCTCTAGTTCCAGGCCGTAGCCGGTCTTGGCTTCGATGTGGAAGACGCCGCGCGAATGGAGGGTCTTCAAGCGCGCCTCGCCCAGCTCCACCAGTTCACCCACCGTGGCCGCTCGGGTGGCGCGCACCGTTTCGCGGATGCCCCCGCCCTCCGCCGCGACCTGGGCATAGGGTACCCCCTGCAGGCGGCGATTGAATTCGCCGCTGCGATCCCCGGAGAAGAGCAGGTGGGTGTGGGGGTCCACGAAGCCCGGCAGGGCCCAGGCGCCCTCACCGTCGATCAGGGGCGCGTCCGCCCATTCCACCGGGAGGTCGGCGCGCCTCCCCATCCAGGCCACGCGGCCTTCGGCCAGGGCGATGGCCGCATCGTCAACGCGATCCACCTTCCAACGGGAATTTGGATCCGGGGTCAGGAGTCCCTTGAGGTTCATCAATACGCTTCGGCCGTTCATCCGGACAGTCTCTCATCCCCTTGCGGGGGCCCGCGTGGATAGAATCGTTGCACCCCATCACGGAGGCACTTGTGTTTAGGAAATTGAACGGGCGGCATCGGCTCGCTTGCGGGATGGCGGTCTGCGCCCATTTTTTCTGCGTGGTCGCCGGGGCCCAGGCTCCCCGCAATGAAGGCGCGCTGGACTGGGCGAACAAACAGGCGAAGAGTTGGAGCCTCATCCAGCTTGATGCACGGGGACAGCGGCTTTGGAGCGGCAAGCATTTCAACGATGCCTCCTGGACCGACCAGACCGATCAACTTCTGCTGGCGCTGGGGGAGGAGAACGGCCAGGGGACGAAGTCGCAGGCCGCCTTGATCCTGCTTTCGGAAAGGCCGATGGAGCAGTGGGCCGCGAAGGCCCTGGCGCTGAAGAATGATCAGAATCACGACGAGATCGCTTGGCTCCTCTACCGTTTGGGCTACAAACAGCCCGGCGCAAATCCCTATGCCTACCTGGGTGAATCCACCCAGCTGGATCGGCCTTGGACCGAAGGTCTCGGCCTGCACCTGGATCGCGGCGGCGCCTGGCGCTTCCAGTGGATCCCCTCACCGGCCCTGATGCCTTCGATGAAGGCGGAGGGCGGGCTTCCCAAAGGCCTGGGACGAGCCTCTCAACCCAGCGTGCTGATCCACCTGAAGGAATTGCGTCCGGGGCTGGAGCGCCTTCGCAGTTTGGCGGGGGCAAGCGACGGCGGCATCGTTAGCGCTTTGAGCCAAGGCACCCGCGCCGGATTTCTGCTCCGCCATCTCGAACCCTGGCTGAAGGAAGCCGCCCCGGCCTTGGAGCCGCTGGCCCACCGCGAAGCCTGGGTGCTCCACTACGGCACGGCCAGAGGGAGTTGGGCGCCGAAAGATGGCAGCCTCATCTTCATACCCGGCGAACTGCCCACTCGGACGAAACTTGCACTGGCCCTGCTGCAATTGAACCCCACCTCGAAGGGCGTGCGCTCCCGGAGCACCACCTGGAAAGGTCCGAAGGGAAATGTGGAGGTGCAGCAGGTGCGCGGCTCCGGCGGCGTGCTGAGCATCTACTCCAACGCTGAAGGCACCTGGATCTGCGACCACGAAGCCCCACTAAAGGATCTGATTTTCGGGGGCCCCTCGGCGCGGTTGAGCGAACGACCCCAGTGGTGTCGCACGGCTTTGGCGGGCAGCCACGCTGATTCCGAGGTCTCCCTGTGGGTGGCCCCAAGACTGGGCGCTGGCGCAGCTTTCGAGAGCATCGCCGTCCGCCGCATGCAGGGCGGCAACCCTCAGACTTGGCCCAATCCCATCATCGCCAAGGCGGCGCCCCGCAGTGGAGCCCTGGCCCTGTCCATCGGCGCGGGCCCCACGGAGGCCCTGCTCCAATCTCTCTTGCGCCTGGATGATCCCCAGCCCATGGCGGATCCGGAGCTTCCTCCCATCGCCAATGGGGGCGCCACTTTGAGCCCCCAGCAGAAAAGGGATTTCCAAATTGGAAAAGAGAAGATCCGCAGCCGGCGCGTCAAGCGGGACGCGCTACGCAAGGAACTGGCGAAACTTAACGACCTCCTGGATTTGCGCGGCGCGGCTCTCTATTGGAATGGCTGGGTGGAAGCCCCACCGATCAGCGACAAGGACAAGGCCGCCCAGGCCGAATTCCGCAAGCTCAAGCGCGAAGCGCCCGATCGCACCGCACGGATGGAACGCACCGGGAACGCCAAGCTCTACGGCGGGTTTGGTGAGCCGGGACTGGCTCCCAGCCTAGCTTTAGCGGTGGCTGTAAAGCCCGAGCAAAAAGCGGCCTTGCAGGCGGCGCTCACAGCCCGTTTCCACCTGCTCTTCAAGGGACAGTCCCAGAAGCGTGAGGTGGGGGGCGTGGAGCTACATCGGGTCCTCACGAGCCAGGCTTTCATCCCCTGCTGGGCCCTGGTAAACGACATCCTCATCTTCGGCAGCGATGATGCCGCCGTGGCCGCGGTGGCCGCAGGCTTGCAGGGCCAAGCCCCAACGCTGGCGGATCTCAAGAGCGAAGCCTTTGCGCGAGCGGAAGTGGATGGCGTGGCGCTTGCAAAAAACATCGAAGACCTGCTGCTGGCCTACCTCCGCACTCGGCATGGCTCGCCATGGTGGTGGGGCGAACCGCCCCCGGAAGCCGATGAGGCCACCGCGGAACTGGCATCGAGCTTTGGTCCCTTTCTCGGCGCACTGCGAAGCCTCGGCAAGGTGGATCTAACTTTGGATTGGACCGCAGGCGGCCTGGAGGCACGCCAAAAATGAGAGCCTTCACCCACTCAACAATTTCTGGAACTCCCATGAAATGGCTTCGCCCTGTTCTGAGATCCGTTTTCACGCTGGCGCTTCCCTTGGCGCTATTGCTTCCCATGTCGGGCACCTCCAAACCCACGGACGCGCCCTGGCGGGAAGGCGGATGGATGGGCGCCCTCGCCATGCCGCGGCCCACGCTCCCCGGCCAGGCGGCTCAACTGGAAAGCGCGGGAGCCATTCCCACGGACCTGCGCCTGCGCATTTATCGCGTGGATGATCCCGAAGCCTTTCTTCGGAAAACTCTGTCCCAGGATCGGGAATCGGCTTACCAAGAAGGCGGCCGCGCGGGCGGTGATCCCCTTGATGTGTTGCGCGAAGCCCTGCTCTGGGGCGGCCGCCGGGCCTTCGTCACGGCTCACCGCACCGCGACGCGGGATCTTCGGGACGCCGCCAAGCAAACGGATCGGTTGCATTCACCCCTCACCCCAGCGGGCCTGGTGCGCGAAGGCGCGGCCTTGCCGATCCAGGGTCAGAAGGGCGTCACCTTCATCACAGAGCTCGTGCCGAAGGTTGCTGAGGAGATCACCAAATCCAAAGGTAGGGAGAATTCAGAAGACCCCAATTCCAGTGATGAAGCCGGGGACAGTGGGCATTTAAGCCGAGTGGAGCTGCCCCCCCAGGGGTCTGGGCTCTACCTCATCGAAGCCCTACGGGGGAGCGAGGCGGCCTATGTGCCCTGGCTCGTGACGGACTTGGCTCTGCTGGCGGATCAGGACGGGGGCAGGCTTCGGGTGGAAGCGGTGAACGCGAACAATGGCGCCCCTCGCGGTGACGTGAACGGAACCTTTTTCGAAGGTGTGCAGGCCAAGGCCCTGGCCTTCAACGGCGATGGCTTGGCGGAAACCGTCGCGTCCCCGGGTCTGCGGCGGGTGGTGCTGGCCAAGGCAGGCGCGAGTTTCGCGCTGGTGGCCATCGAAGGCCAGAGCGCCGCGGCCCCCAAACAGCGACTCTATGCCTACACCGAAAGGCCTCTCTATCGCCCCGGCCAAGAGGTCTTCGTGAAGGCCATCCTGCGCCGCGTGGAAGACGGCGAAAACCACGTCGCCAAGGGCGTGGAAAGCCTGCCTTACAAGGTGCTGGATCCCGAAGATACGAAGGTCACGGAGGGCAGCGCCAAGCTTCTAAACGCAGGCACGGCCACCTTCGGCGCCACCATCCAGTTGCCCAACACGGGGCGCCTGGGCCTCTACCGGGTGGTGTTCCAAGGGCCGCCATCCATGGGTTCGATCCCCGGGCAAGCCGAATTCAAGGTCGAATATTTCGTGAAGCCCGCCTTCGCGGTGACCGTGGAAACGCCGAAGCCCAAGATCGGTCTGGGCGATGATCTGCATTTCAGCGTGAAGGCCAACTACTTTTACGGCGCGCCGGTGCGCAACGCCAAGGCCGATTGGTTTCTCTACAAGGTGCAGCAGCGGCAGAGCGGTTGGATCTGGTACGGCGACGAAGACGCGGGCCCCGTGCCAGAGCTTCTTGAAAGTGGCCAAGTGGACCTGAATGAAAGTGGCGAGGCCTCCGTCGGCAATACCGCGAAAGCGGATGGAGAGGGCCTCTACCGCATGGTGGTGAAGGTCGCCGACAGCTCCGGCCAGCGCAATTCCGGCCAGGCGCAAGTGCGCGCTGCCAAAGGCGATCTCGTGGTGTTGGTGGGCGCGGATCGCCAGGTGGCGAGCCCTGGAAAACCCTTCACCGCGACTTCAAGGGTATTGGACCTCGAGGGCAAGGAAGTGAAGGACGTGGCCGTGAGCCTGCGGGTGACCAAAATCATCGCCGAGAAAACGAACGATTACTGGTGGATGCGGCCGACGGCCCTGAAACCCGGTGAGACGGTGGTGTCGGGCAATGGTCCCAAAGCCACGCTCACCATTCCCGAAGGCGGTCTCTATCTCTTGGTGGCTGAAGCCAAGGATCGCGCGGGCCGCGTGGTTACCGCCCAGCGCTTGCTCACCGTGGCGGGCGAAGGCACGCCGCTCCCCTCCGTGCCAGACCTGCGCGCGGCCGCCGATAAGGGGGAATACCAGCCCGGCGACACGGCGCGAATTCTCGTGCAATTGCCGCGGCCCAAATTGAACCTCCACTGGGCCATCGAGAATGAAGCCCTCGGCGAACGCCGCAACCGCAGCGTCGCGGGCACCACGGCCATTTTGGAAATTCCCATCACCTCGGCCATGCAGCCCAATGCCTGGGCGGTTTTCGAGGTGGTGGCCGAGGGCCGCCGTCAGATGGTGGAAGTGCCTTTGCGCGTCCCTCGCCTGGATCGCCGATTGAGCGTTGAGATTCATCCCGACAAGGACCGCTACCAACCCGGCCAGACCATGAAGGTGGGTGTGGACGTCCGGGATTCCGCTGGAAAGCCAAGTGCGGCGGACCTCTCCGTGGGCGTGGTGGACGAAGCGATCTACGCCCTGAGCCAGGAACTGAATCCCGATCCGGTGAGATTCTTCAACCCCACCAAGCGTCACGTGGTGGTGCGGGCGGGCAGCACCGACTGGAGCTTTTACGACATCCTGCGCAAACAGCGTCCGGTATGGAGCCTCAAGCAGACCAAACGCGGCGACTTCAAGAGCGATGACGCCGATAAGATCCGGCAGAACTTCAAGGACACCGCGCACTGGGCGCCCATGATCGCCGTGGGCGCCGATGGCCATGGCAGCACGGAACTGCAATTGCCGGACAACCTCACCGGTTGGCGCGCCACGGCCCTTGCCGTGACCGGTGACACCAAGGTGGGCATCGGCCGCGCCACGCGACCTTCCAGCAAGCCCCTGCAAGTGATGCTGACCCTGCCGCGCACCTTGGCCGTGGGAGAAGAGGCCCGGGCCATCGCCCTGGTGCGGAATCTCTCGGGCCAATCCATCGCCGGAAAGATCAAGCTCGAAGTATCGGGCGGGGCCTTGAAGGGCGCGACGGAAGGCGCCTTCAACATCGGCGATCAAGGCGAGTACCGCTTTGCCTTACCCCTCGGCGCGGACAAAGTCGGCTCGCTGGTCGTCACGGCTCGCGTGGAAGGCGGTGGTCTCAAAGATGCGGAACGGCAGAAGGTCCAGGTGCTGGATCCCCTGGTGCCCGCCAGTACATCGGGCTTCGTGGTGCTCAATGGCGACACTCAATCCATCAACATTCCCATCCCTCTGAAGGCCTCTGGGGAAGCCAGTCTCGCCCTAACTCCCGTTGGCAATCTTGAACATCTGATGGCGCCTTCCTTGTCCTACTTGATCGGCTATCCCTACGGTTGCGTGGAACAAACCCTGTCGAGTTTCGTGCCCAACGTGTTGGTGGCGGAGCTCGTGAAACGTGGCGCGATGC
>JANXXC010000221.1 GCA_025350765.1 Holophagaceae bacterium
GTTGAAAATCTCGTGACGACACACTCTAGCCTTTCTGATCGGAACGGATTGGCTCCTGCTTTACGGCTAAGCGGACGATTGGAAGCTCTTTTCTGAAGCCTGTGTTCAGAGAGACTGGAAGAAGCCCCTCGCCCGGGTGGAGAAACAGGTCCGATCCCAACCTTTGTACTGGGTGGAGGGTGAACCAGGCGGCCAGATCGGCCGCCTCCGGAAAGGGCCAGCGCTCCTGCAGGGCCGGGTCGGGGATTTAATCGATGGCGAGATGGTTGAGGGGGCCTACATTCCTCCGAAGATGACCGGCACAACCTTTCTCCAGCCAGAATTCCCGGCCGAGGCCGGGAACCAGAGGCTGACGGCCGACGCGAGGGTACATGTCTCGGTGGATGCCCATGGCCGCGTCATCCGGCTGCGGCTGGTTCCGGGCTACGCTCTGGGCCTCTTCGGCCCCGAGGCCTTGAAGTGGGTGACCCGTTGGGATTTCAAGCCCGCTACCCAGGACGGGAAACCCACCAGCGGCGGGACCGTGGTGCGCGTTCGTTATTTTCGGAAGCCCTGATCCGGAGCTATCGATAGGGATTGCGACCCGAGGTGCGAAGCGATCAAAAGGGCCAAACGCGATACCCAGAATAAATGGTGCTTCCTTCCTATCTTCGCTCCCTCCAGACTTGGCCCATGAAAACTGAAACGAATCCGGCCATGGATTTACTTCCTGCAGGGGTGGCGCAAAGCCTCCAGGAATTTCTAACCCAAGCTCAGCAGACCCTGGGCGCTTCCCTGCAGTCCATCTCGCTCTTCGGGAGCGGAGCCGAGGGACGCCTCCGGGCCACTTCCGACCTCAACTTGCTGCTGGTACTCCGGGATCTCAACCCCTCGGCTCTGGAGAAGCTGCGGGAGCCCATGCGACTGATGGAAACCCTACATCGAGCCCGCTTCTTGCTCCTGCTCACCGACGAAATGCCTGCAGCCCTTGAGGCCTTTCCCGACAAGTTCGCGGATATTTTCAGGCGGCATCAACGGCTTATCGGTTCGGACCCCTTCGAGGGGCTGAGCGTCGATCCCCGCCACCTCCGGCAGAAAATCTCCCAATCCTTTTTAAACCAGACCCTGAGGCTCAGGGAGGCCTATGTTTTGCGAAGCCTTCGAGAGGAACAGGCCGAACGGGCCCTCGCGGAGGCGACGGGTCCCCTGAGAAGCGAAGCCGCCAATCTCCTGGAGCTCGAGGGGCAAAATCTCGCTCCGAAAGAAGCCTTGGCCAAGATCGCCGCGGAACTTCCCGGGGGTCCCTGGGAAGACCTTTTGGATGCCCTCTCCCAGGTCCGGGAAGGAGAAACGCTTCCGCCAGGCACCCCGCCAGCCTTCCTTCTTCGATTGGCTGATCTGGCCCAGCAACTTTACCGGCGCTCCCTGGAGGTCCGGTCTTGAATCCGCTTGATCTTCGAGGTCCCGAATTCCTGGTTTTCTACATCCTGATCGTTAGCACTGGATCCGGAATTCTCTGGATGCTCCGCCGCGCGCAGGAGGGCGGTTCTGTTCCGCGCCTGGATGTCTCCGACCCCTTCCTTCTGGCTTTTCTGCGGGGAGGAAAGGCGGAAATGCTCCGGGTGGGGCTGTTCTCACTGGTCGATCGAGGCCTCTTTATGCTCGTCGGCGGTGGGGCCCAATTGGTGATTGCCGAACCCATGGCCGCTGAAAAAGTTCGGCGTCCCCTGGAAAAGGAATTGCTGCGCAAATTCAACGAGGCCCATGCTCCCCAATCTGTCCTGACGGTTTCTAGTCCCATCCTGGATGGGGACGAATACCAACAAACCCTAGAAAGCCTCCAGCTCCTTCCGGATGAATCCCAGAAGGCTCGACGGGTTTGGCTCTTCATCATCGGGGCCCTTGGCCTGGGCGGCTTGGCTGCGGTGAAGGTGTTTGTCGCCCTATCCCGGGGAAGATCGAATGTGGGTTTTCTCATCATTCTGGGTGCCCTCTCGCTGGTGCTGGTGGGCGCGGTGCTTTTCCCGCGCAGGACCTCTCTCGGCTCCAGGGCCTTGGAGGATCTCCAAAGGCTCACCCAACCCATGAAGGGCCGTGCGGCCAGCCTACAGCCTGGTGGGGGCACCGCCGAAGCTGTGCTGCTCGCGGCAATCTTCGGGTTTTACACCCTTCCAAGCGCCTTCTCCTACCTCACCCTTCTTTTCCCTCCCCGCCGTTCATCCTCCTTTGGGTCTAATAGCGGAACCTCCTGTGGATCTGCTAGCGGAACCTCGTGTGGGTCTGCGGGCGGGTCATCCTGCGGCGGCGGCGGATGCGGCGGTGGGTGTGGAGGCTGCGGGTCATGAACGATCGATTCGGGATTGGCTGGCGGCCAGAACTCAGCGCTGGCCTGCTGGCCCATGGCGAGCAGATGGATCTCACCGAGCTCATTTTGGAGGACGCCGCGGCGGCTTCTCCACGCCACCACCGCGCCTACCGGACCCTTGCCTCCCAGGTGCCATTCTGGTTGCATGGCACTAGCCTGGGCATGGCCTCCACCTTTCCCTCGGACGAGAAAAGGCTGGCCCGCTGTGCGCGGATGGTGGAAGTCATTGGCCCCGAAGGGTGGAGCGAACACTTGGCCTTTGTTCGGGTTCCGGGCATTGAAATCGGCCACCTAGCGGCTCCTCCCCGCACCCTGGAGACCGCGGAGGGAGCTGCGCAAAATCTACGACGGGCCGCGCGGATTGTGGGCAGTCTGCCCCTCGTCGAGAACGTCGCCTCCCTGATGAGGCCCCCAGGAAGCACTCTTCCGGAAGCCGAATGGATCCGTTTGATCCTGGAAGCCAGCGGCGCGGAACTGTTATTAGATCTCCATAATCTGTACGCCAATGCCATGAACGAAGGGGAGGATCCGACCCAGCGACTATTGGCTTTCCCTCTGGACCGAGTGGGCCAGGTGCACGTGGCGGGGGGACGGTGGATCGGGGCGCCCGGAGCGTTGAAGCGGCTGGACGATCACCTCCATCCCACCCCCCCGGAGGTCTACGGCCTCTTGGAGACCCTTGCGAAAGTCCACCCAGGCCCGCTCAACGTGGTCCTGGAGCGGGATGGAGCTTATCCCGCCATTCCGGATCTCCTGGCCGAATTGGAGCTTGCACGGGAGGCAGTAGTCCGGGGAAGACAGCGCCGAGTTCTGGAGGCCGCGTCATGAGCCAGGCACTGGAGCGTCTCCTGGCGATGATCTATACGGATTCCGCGGCCCTGGAACGCTTCCTGGCAGATCCTATCACCGAGGCTTTGGGCGCCGGGTGCACGAAGGAAGAAGCCGCGCGCCTTGAAGCCCCTGATGCATCAGGTTTACGGTTGGCTCACCAAAGTTTCCACCGGAAAAGGACGTTGAAGCACGCTCTCTCGTCAAAAGTCTGGTGGCGATGGTTGATGGGCCGTTGAAGGGTTGGAGTTTCTCCACCGGATCTTGCTAAAGGAATCGACGCGGCGAATTGATATCAACTTGGTCTCGATCCCGATGCTACTAGCCCGGAACCCCGACGCATTGCAGCAGCGGGTGGCGCGTCAGGTCGCCTCGCAGGAACGCATTGTGCATGGGTTCGCTTGTCTGCACGACCCGCGCGGGCCCTATCAGAAGACCTCCTTAATACCTCGTACGGGAGCCGCGGCCTCCCTGTGAAAGGTCCTCGCCCAATCCTTGGGCAGAAAGAACACCTGGGCCTTGCGGTTCCGCAAGAAAACCAGTGAATCCCAGATAAGGCCTTGGTCGACACGGAGTGGATCAAGAGGCCCTTCATCCAGGGCCACGGTTTTGGGCTTGAGAAGGCCGCGATAGATGAAATTCCAACGGCCTTGGAGGTGCACCAGGTATCCATCCTTCAAGCGCGGGGCGCCCTTCACTTGGCGGGCAAAAGCGCGCACCACGTGGTCGCTGCCCAAGGGATCCAATTCGAGGATGGCCAGCTCCGCCCATTGGGGCACTTCATGGCGCCCGGCTCGCCGCACCCAGGACATGATGCGCCCGGCGAAGCCCACCAGCAGGAAATGCAGCACCCGGAAGAGCAGCGGCAGCATGAGCGCGATGAGCAGAATGAGCGCCACCAGCACTGGGATGGCAATGGTGGGATGGCTGTACGCCAGGGCCAGTAGGCCCACCACGCCCACGTCTTCGGCCACGCTGATGAGGCCGTGAGTGGTGGGCTCCGGCGCCGTGTGGGCCATGAGGCGAATGCCCATCTTGGTGCCGTGGGTGCCCAGGGCGATGGTGCCGCCGGCGAGCATGGCGATGACCTGTACCGTGGGGTGCAGATCCCCGGCGGCCGCGAGTGCCAACAATGCGCCGCCGACGGGCCGCACGAAGGTGTGGATGCCATCCCAAATCACCGTGACAAAGGGCACCTTGTCCGCGAAGAATTCGATGAGGAAGAGCAGGCCTGCGGCGATGAGCACCGCCGGATGGGACAGCACATGGAGTTCAGAAGGAAGGCCGCTGATCCAATGAAAGCGTTCCGCCAGGCCCACCGTCAGCACCGCGAGGTAGAGGTTGATGCCCGAGACCACGGAGAGCCCGAGGATCCCAGCGAGGGTGGAAAGAGGAGCCACGGTGCCTCAGCCTTTCAGTGGCGGAAATAGCGCAGCGCCAGCAGCAGGAGGACGGCACCCGCGATGCTGATGAGGGCGCTGAAGACGCGGCCGCTGGGCTTGTCCCCGGATTCCAGGCCCACGGCGCTCGCCAGGAAATGCCCTCCGAAGGAACCCACCACGCCCACAAGCCCGGTCATCCAAAAACCGATGGGGTCGTGGCCCGGTAGGACGAAACGCGCCACCAGTCCGACGATGAGGCCGAGGATGAACTTCCAGATGAGGTGGAACATGGGCATTTCCTTTTCGATGGATGGCGAAGGCTACGCTGCGGAAATCAAGACGTCAACCGAAGCGGATTTCGAAGGGGCTGTTTGAGGGTGTTCCTGGAAGGAAACGATGGTGAGCAGCGTTGCCCTCTGGCATGTATATGGTTTGTCGTTCGCCTGAGGTAATGGGCCTATCCCTTGAGTGTCAGCAATACGTTCAAGCATCTCTCCCCTCCTCATTCAAAAAGCCCCTTCAGAAAGAAATCGCGGATCAGCCATCACTCAGGAAATCTTTCTGGTTCGTCGCTAAGAGTTTGCAATTCAAGACCCTCTACTTCATGCAGAGACTAGCCAGGAATGCCCTGTAAGTCGCCAGACCTACAAGAAGGCTCAAGACTGCGGGAAACTGAAGGCTCGTTTAGAAAAATGGTCGAGACTCATGGAAAGCGCTTTGCGTTCCGAAACCGCGCTTAATATCCGCCGCGCAACCAGCCCCCAAACCAAGGTTCCAAGGGCGCTGATGACCGGCAGCACCAAAAGGTACCATTGGGGCTGGGGCCCGCCCTTGGAGGCGAGGCCAAACCCGATCCCCACCACCAGCACGATGACACTAAGAATGCGCACGGCGGGTTGTCCGCGGCCGATGAGCGCGGCAATGTATCCGCTCGCGGCGGCCGCCAGGAAACCGCTCGCAAGGTTCGCGAATAAATACATCCTTGTAAGGGGTGTCTTGTCGCTGGGCTTGGCGTTTCCCAACAGGGTTTTCGAGAGGATGGCCGTGATCACCAGGACAAGGATCACCATTGAGGCTTAGCCTGCGATGACCGCGAGAACCTTCCGGACGATGGGATCTCATGGATACTGGCTTGATCAAATTCTTTTCATTTCGTGAGCGGCGTAGCGCGGTCCACTGCCCTCATGCTTCCATCAATCAGGAGGTGTTCCATGGCCCTTGGGAAATCGGAAATCGATGCCTACCTTATGCGCTACGGATCTGGCCCCGCCCTGCTGCGTATGGCCTGGTCGGAAGTCCCCCCGGAAGCCCGCCAGTGGCAGCCTGGAACGGGAAAATGGTCTGCCCATGAAATTGTCGTCCACTGCGCCGATTCCGAAACCTACGGCGCCACGCGCATCCGCCTAGTGCTCGCCGAAAAGGAGCCCCTCATCGTGGGCTACGACGAGAACCTGTGGGCCCGCACTTTCGACTACCACGGCCACGATGTAGAGCTGGCCTTCCGCACCATCGAGTCGGTGCGGGCCAATACCGTGACCATGCTGCGCCGCCTGCCGGACGGCGCCTGGGGTCGAGAAGGCCGCCACACTGACAGTGGACCCTACACGGACAACGACTGGTTGCGCATCTACGCAGAGCATCTCGAAGTCCACGCGCGGCAGATCCGGCGGAACATCGCAGCCTGGAAGAACAAAAGTTGACCTCCGAGCTGAACCTCGACGCCTATTTATCGCGCATCGGCTACACCGGGGCGCGTGCCCCAAGCCTTGAGTGCCTGCGCGCATTACATCTGGCCCATGGCTCCACCATTCCCTTCGAGAATCTGGATATCCAGATGGGTTTGCCCATCAAGCTGGATTTGGCGTCGCTGCACGAGAAGCTGGTAAGGCGCCGCCGCGGGGGATATTGCTTCGAGCAGAACACGCTGTTCATGGCTGCGTTGCGGGCTTTCGAATTTGAGCCCAAACCCTGCGAAGCCCGCGTGCGCTATGGCATGCCTGCCGTGTTGCCCCGCACCCACATGCTGCTTTTGGTGGATGTCGACGGCGTCGAATACCTTTGCGACGTGGGCTTCGGCGGCGAAGGTTTGCTGCATCCCCTGCCCACGGATGGTGAAGCGCATGAACAGTTCTCAAATACCTACCGCGTCGTGGCGGAGGGCGCGCTGCGAGTGCTGCAAAGCCTTCACGCGGATGGCTGGTTTGATCTCTACGCTTTCATTCCCGAAGAACGCAATGCCGTCGATTTCGAAATGGGGAATTGGTACACCAGCGCCTATCCGCAGTCCCGATTCGTCCTGACCCTCACGGCTCAGTTGCCGACACCCGAGGCACGCTATACCTTGCGAAACCGCACTTACACGGTGATCCGCAACAGAGTCGAAACCACGCGAGAACTGGATGACGCGGAATTATGGAAAGTATTGCGAGACGTCTTCACGTTAGATGTGCCTGATGGGACCTCATTTCGGGCGATTAACCCTTCTTCATTCGATGCGCCCAATTCTTGAGAATGTAGGCCTCAGCATCGGGGGTTTTGCAGTCGGTCTCGCCATGATCTACGACGACCTTTCCAATGCGCTTGGCGGCGGCGAGTGCCGCTAGTTTCAGGTGTTCATTTCGGGTGCCGAGGGCGATCAGGGTGTTGTTCATGGCGCCGCGAGTGCGATTCGGCGCGGCGTGGACTTCCTTTTCGATGCGTTTGATGAAAGACCCGAAAAAAGCTTCGTCCCTAGTCTTGTCGTCCATGGCGGCGCGGGCCAGCAGCCCCCACCCGGCGCTGCTGATCCACTCATCCTTCGATTCCATCCAGGCCTTCATACAGGGCTCGGCGTGGGGTGTGTGCGCCACGAAAGTGGTGAAGGCATCCACGATGGGATAGCCCGTGCAACCGTTTAGCCAGGCATCAATTTCTTTGCGGGTGGCCTTGGATGGATCGGCGATTTGCGAAGCCAAAATCCGTGCTTCGTGAATGCCGGATTCCCATAAGTCCAAGGCCAGGACATGGTCGATTTTGATCCGTTTCTGAAGCTTTGCGAGATCGCTGTAGAGCACGCCCAGGACTTCACCTTCGGCGCCGTGGCGGCGGTAGATCCGAGCGGTGCCTTCCTTGCCCGAAGCCTTCAATAATTGGAGGATTTCAGATGCGTTCATGGTTCACCTAGGGAGTGCCCGCGGCGGCTGGCCGGGGCGGGGCATTCTTCACGTAGCGATCAAACCAGGCGAGCATTTCAAAGAGCACATGCTCCGTGGATTCCCTGGCAGCGTAGCCGTGGTTCTCAAAGGGCAGCATGACTAGGCGTACGGTCTTGCCGATGCCCCGCATGGCTTCATAGAGTTTTTCGGATTGCATGGGCACCGTGCCGGGATTGGAATCCAGCTCGCCGTGGATCAGCAGCAGCGGATCCTTGAATCGATTCGCTTGAAGCACCGGCGAAAGCTTCACGTAATTGTCCTGGGCCTCCCACAGGGAGCGTTTCTCGTTCTGGAATCCGAAGGGGCGCAGGGTGTGGTTGTAGGCGCCGCTGCGGGCAATGCCGGCGCGGAACAGATTCGAGTAGGCCAGGAGGTCCGCGGTCATCAGCGCGCCGTGGCTGTGGCCCCCCACGCCCACGCGGTCGGGGTCCGTCACGCCCAGTTCCACCGCTTTATCAATGGCGGCCTTGGCGTTGGCGGTGATCTGCTCAATAAAGGTGTCGTAGACCGTTTCCGGGGGCCCCACCACGGGCATGGCGGTATGCGCCAGCACCGCATAGCCCTGGAGCAGAAAGAAAAGTTCGGAGGTGCCTTCCAGAGTTGTGAATTGCCTGGAGGAGCCCTCCACTTGGCCGGCGACAGCCTTCTCCGCGTAGTCCATGGGGTAGGCCCAAAGCACCGTGGGCAGCCGCGTTCCGGCCTTGTAGCCCGGCGGCAGATAGAGCGTGAAAGAGAGCGGCACGCCGTCGGGCCTTGTGTAGCTCACCAAGCGCTTGGTGATGCCCCGGATCTGCGGCGTGGGGTCAGGGAAATGGGTGACCGCTTGAAGCGTGGATTGCCCCAAGGCTTCCCCTTCCGAGGCGGCCTTCAACAGGCTTGGTGAAAGGGTTCTCATGAAGA
This sequence comes from Holophagaceae bacterium, assembly GCA_025350765.1. Lineage (GTDB taxonomy): Bacteria > Acidobacteriota > Holophagae > Holophagales > Holophagaceae > JANXPB01. The sequence continues at coordinate 8,649 of JANXXC010000221.1, forward strand.
GGTTGGGGGGATCGGTGGGAGATTCCTTTTGGGTGAGAAAGGTCCCAGCCTTGGGATCCAGCCAGGTGGAAAATGATTCGAAATGGGCCTTCCCAGACCTGAACAGTCTCGTGGTTTGAAGGCTCCGAAGGTCTAATTGATCGAGGAAGGGGCGGTCGCCATCGGGCGAGGAACCATTGCCTTCCAGGTAGATGGAATCGCCCTGTTGCTGAATGGCCCAAGCTCCGTTGAGCAGCTGGCGGTAGACGGGGTAGCCGGGATTTTTGTACTTCTCATCCGAGCTCCTGTTCCATAACAGCCTTGGCGAAATGGCGCGGTCATCGGCGGCGATGATGAAGGTGCGGGTCCAGTGGCGGTCCCGGTCGTAATCTGAGACCAGCGCCAGCCCACCTTTTTCAATCCATTGCAGCCCTGAGAAGCGCTGTTGGGTTTTGAAAATCTCGATGGCGCTTCCACCCACGCGCTTCAACATGAGGCGATCCCGATGGGCTGCCTTGATCTTGGGGTCACCGCCATCCAAGGCTTCGGTCCATGCAAGCGTCGCGGGCTCCGTGGGTCGCCAGCCGTGGTCCCGAGGCCCGACCACCACGCCATCAATGGGGACCTGCTCCGCGAGGGGCTGGCTGGTGAGGGACTCCACCAGCTCGCCGCGGGTGTCCCACACTTCCACCTCTTTGGGGAAACGGCTCCAGGTGCGCTGGTAGGAGTAGGGGCGGTGGACGCGCTCCACCAGCAGACGATGGCCCCCTGGCGCCGGAGACACACGACCGAAAACCGCGGGTTTGCCGAGCAGAGCGATCTTTCCCGAGGCCACGTCCACCGTGGCCAGTTGAGAAGTGGCGTAGTGGTCGAAGAGATCCGCGTCATGGGGGTTCTTCAAAACGTCCCGGACTTCGTAGGTACTGCTGGCGATGGTGGCGCCCATATTCTCCTGGATCTTGGGACCGGGGGGAACGCTGGGGGCCTCGGGGGCTGAGCCTCGGTCGGCGGGAATGATCTTCACCAACAGCGTTTTTTGGTCCGGCATCCATTGCAGTGAATAACCCAGCAGCGGATTTACTCTCAGGCCCGGCAGCGGTCGGGCCTTGCCCGTGGCCGCGTCGGCCACCCACAGATCGAGGCCCTCTTGAGTTTCATAGGTGAACGCGAACATCGTCCCGGTAGCGTTCCACCTTGGGTAGCCGAGCCGCGCATTCGCGGGCAGAACCACAGGGGTCTCGGCGCCGTCCTTGATGCTTTTCAAGGTCAGGCCCACGTAGTAGGAGCGGTAGCTGCTCTCGGCGTTGGTGCGGGGATTGATGCGCACACCCCCAAGGCGCAGCATGGGCTCCGCCAGATCGGAAATGGATGGATAGCGAATCCCTTGCGCGAAGAGGATGACGTCATGGGTGGGACTTACGAAGGGCCAAGGTGGAAGCTGGGCGTTCAGCACGTCCAGCACTTCATTTGGAGGCTTTTGATAGCCCTGCTGGGCTGGGGCCATAAAGGGCCAGAGAGCACCCGCGACGGCGCAAAACAATCGAAGGAAACGCATCATCCAACCTCGCTGAATATGAATCGAAAAGGAGTCATCAGGATAGACGCTCAGTTTCACTCATGCGAGATCCGTGGCGGGAGTTCCCCGGCCGGTCCCGATTCACATCCACGCGAAGCTTCGCAACGAGAGATTCCCCATCTGGAAACCTTCGAAGACGGACCGAATCTGGTCGGTTTCATCAGCCGCGCCGAGGGCCACAAAGAGCGGATCAAGATGCTCCGTGGTGGGCGCGGCTTCACGGCTGAGGGGCAACAACTCACGGTGGCGGAAGAGTTCATCATTGCGTCCAGGTTCGATGCGCTCCATGAACCAGGCTTCCGCCTCCAAGGCCCAAGGCTCAATGACATCGTCGAGAGCGTCCCATCGCACCCGGCCCAAATTGTGAATCAGGCCCCCGGTGCCGAGGATCAACACACCTTGGTCCCGCAGGGGCGCCAGAGCCCGACCCAGCTCTGCCAATCGCGCGGGCTCGATCACGGGCAGCGTGACTTGAACCACCGGAATATCCGCATCGGGAAAGGCATGGCGCAGCACGGACCAGACGCCGTGATCGAAGCCGCGGTGGGCATCCGCGATGGGATCGAAGCTCGCGCCGCGCATCAAGAGGGAAGCCCGCTCTGCCAGATTGGGATCACCGTGAGCCGGATAATCCAGCGCATAAAGCTCCGCGGGAAATCCGCCGAAATCATGGATGATGCCGGGCCTAGGCGCCGTGGTGATGCGCAAGGGAAGATGGGCCTGCCAGTGGGCGGACACCGCCAGGATGGCCGCGGGACGCTCAGGGAGGCCATTCGCGAAGCGGCGCAATGCCACGCCGTAAGTCCCTCCAGCAAGGGCCAGCATGGGAGAACCATGAGAAACGAAGAGGGAAGGTTGGCGCATGGATGCTCCGCTCATCATTCTCAGGCACGGGAATCGTGAGGCACCATACTTCTTCTGCACCTCAATGATTTTTGGAAGCGCCGCGTTCCATGCCGGATCCTCGTATCCAAACCACCATCGAAGCCTATTTCTGCGCGGTCAGCGAAGGGGATGAGGAGGCCTTCGCGGCCTGCCTTCGGCCCGATATCCTGTTCTTCGGCAGCATGGGCGGCACCCAGTTGCGCGGCATTGATCCCCTTCGGGGCGCCTTCCGCGCGCTCCGCGAGCGATTTCCATCGTTGAGCCAGAGGGCCGCGCGGACCTTTGGTGAAGGGCCCGAGATCGCGGTACTGGTGGATCTGTCTTTTGGGATGGATCCAGGGATGCAAGGGCTCTGGATCTTTCGCTTTGACGCGGAGGCCCGGGTGGAGCGGCTTTCGGCGTTATGGGACCCCCAACGGGTCCAGTTGAGGAAGGCCCGCTGGGATCTGGATCCCGAAGTGGATTTCACGACCGGGTCGATGGATCCGGCCCTTCAGTCGGTCATGGACAATTATTTCGAAACCTTCAACCAGGGCGATGAGGGCCGTCACGTGAGCCTATATTCCCCGGAGGTGGCGTATTTCGGGTCCGTGAGCCGCATGACCGCCGCGGGAATTGCCACCATGCGCGGCGTCTTTCGGGGAGCGCGGGAAAGCTTCGGCATCCGGAGGCTCACACCCACACACTATTTCGGACGAAGACAGGAAGTGGCGGTCCTGGTGAAGATCGCCGGGGCGGGGGCAGGCGGCCCCGAGACCCCTGAAACCGAAGGTGTCTGGGGCTTCCGTTTTGATGACCACCTGCGCATCGAGCGCATGTCAGTCCTTTGGAACGCCTCCGACTTCCTGAGGCGCCCCCCCCGGCTTTGAATGCGGATCAGTCTTTGCCGTCCATGTCGTAGGCCAGTTTCAGCCAGCGCTGCAGCTCGCCATCAATGTCATCGAGCGACTTCACTTCGATGCGGTGGCTGATGCGATCTTTTTTAGCGAAGCCGCCGGTTTCAATCAGGCGGCCCTTCCCCAGGGTGTCTTTCAAGGCGAAACCAAAATCAATGCGCGTCAAAGTCGTGGGCTTGATCTGCGCGAAAACATGATTGCGATAGAGGGGCACGATGGTCTGGCAAGGACAGGCCTTCACGTCCTTGCCGATGGAAAGGCCAAGTTTCAAGAGCGCGTCGTAGAGCGGCTTCAGATGCGCCTTCTTCTCGCCGTACATCGCTTCGACATAGGCTTCGGCGGCGGCAAGATAGCCTTCGGACGTGTCGTCGAAAAGATTCCCTTTCTCCGCCAGGGTTCGCTCGGCCACCAGGCCCGCTTGGGTGTCGCCGAGGCCCTGGTTTTTTAGCCACGATTTCAGGGCCTTGATCTCCGTTAGCTTGGCGCGGCGGCCCACCATGATCCAGCCGTCCAGATCATGGCCGGTATTGGCCTTCAAATTCTCGATGATGCTCTGGACGTAGGCCACGCCGGGATGGACAGAATAGAGGGATGTCTTCATGTCGCTCACCCCTGGGGAGGCTGCATCTGGGCGAAGAAGGCTTCGCCGCGCCGCGCTTGCTCTTCATCGGTGAGGTCTTCAAGGCGGCTGGCGAGGCTCCACTGGTGGCCGAAGGGATCGGTCACCTGGCCGAATCGGTCGCCCCAGAACATATCGCCCACGGGCATCTTCACAGTGCATCCCGCTTCCACCGCCCGCGCGAAATCCGCGTCCACGTCTTCGACAAACAGATGCAGGCTCGAAGCGCAGCCACCGAGGGTCAGCGGCGATTTGGAACCCCACTGCTCGTTTTCCTCGGTGAGGAAGAGCCGCGAGTCGCCTAGCTGAATTTCGGCGTGCATGACGCTTTGGCCATCCGGCATGAAGTGGACCTTGATCCGCTGGGCTCCGAAGGCCCGCTCGTAGCACTCGATGGCCTTCAGCACGCCGCGAACGATGAGATAGGGCGTGAGGCGGTGGTAACCGAGGGGAATGGGTTTGGCAGCCATGATGTCCTCCGGCTTGTGGTCGAAATGATTGAGTTGATGGCATTCCAACTCGGCCCTCTGGCCTAAAAATGAATTTCCGCCGCCCCCAGCACTTTGCGGCTCCCACGTTCTTGAGCGAAGACCACAGCCCGCATTTTTTTGGGATTCCAGCCGGCCTTGAGCTTGAGGGGCACCTTCACGTGAAAAGCGGCCCCCGTAAGGGTGCCGAGAATGCGCAGCTCCCGTACCACGGCGGCATGATGGAGCGTGCGGCCACCGTTCTCGCCCCGCAGCACACGGCTTTCCAGACCCTCTTCGGCCAGGGCGACGAGGACCTCTGCAGGGGCCGAGGCAGGCGCAGGGGCAGCGGGGATCCGCACATCCAGTACGTCCTTCTCCAGGGTGAGCTCAATCGCCCAGGTTGTTCCTTTTGTCGCCTGAAGGATGGCGCGTTGGGCCTCGCCGCTGGAGCTGCCCACGAAGGCGGTCGTGCCCTCCACGATCATCTGGGGCGTGTAGACGCTGGGGAGATGCAAAGACGCGGCGTAGTTGCGCTGCCGCGTGGTGAAGGTGGTATCGCTGTAGGGATCTCGCCACCCGATGTAGTCCCAGTAGTCCACATGAAACTCTAAGGCGATGATCCGAGCGGCGGGAATGGATTGATCCTTTTCCAAGCGCGAAAGCAGATCGTCCGCCGGGGGGCAGCTAGAGCAGCCTTCGGAAGTGAAGAGCTCCACCAACACCGGGCGCCGCTGGGTCGGCGGTGTGGGCGGAATCGCCGCCCGCATCCAGGGGAGCAGTAGCAGGATCAATGGTGATCCGCCTTATGGGATGGATCCGCCGGATACACCGGAAGGTTTCCGGCGCGCCAAGCCCGCAATCCACCCTTGAGTACGTAGAGCCAGGTGTAGCCATGGGCTTCCATGATGGGCTTGGCTCGGTGGGAGAGCTCGTCGGTCTCGTCCACCAGCACGACGGGTTTGCCCTTGGCCTCCTTTTCGATCTCACTCAGGCGGTTGACCAGCTCGGGGAGCGGGATGGACAAGGAGCTGCGGATATGGCCGTGCTTCCCGAAAAACTCGTCGGGAGGGCGGAGGTCCACGATCACCGGTTTCACGCCCGGCATCAGCTGTTCCAACTGAATGGGATCCAGCACGCCCCCTTTGCGGGCCCTCAGTGCGGAGGGCAGCTTGATGATCCAGAGACAGAGGAGGATGAGGATCGCGAGGGCCGCGATGGCGCCAGGGATGTAGATTTCAGGCCGGTCCAGCCAGGCCTTATCCGGGGGCTGGGGCAGCAGCAAAACACAGGTGACCATCCAGGACATGGCGGCCTCATCAGGGGTTGAGTTGGAGGAAGTATGCCCGAAATCATGGAACCTGCGGGACCGGGCTGGCATTATTCAGGGGTACCCTACGGGATCCTTCCTTGACACTTTCCGCTAGAATCCTGCTTCCCCTCGCCTTGCTTGCCTTGGCCGCTTCTCAAGTGGGATGTGGCAGCAGCGCTCCCGAGGCCCTGGCCCTCGAGCCAAACTCCCCGGTGGTGCAGGTGGGCGAGCGGCTGGTCCTTCGCGCCGAGCCGACGGAGGATCTGGCAGCGGACCCCGAGTGGGTGCTCATGGAGTACAACGGCGGCGGGCTGCTCAGCACCAAGGGACTCAGCACCACCTACCTAGCGCCCAATCACGCGGGCACCTTCCATCTGGTAATCCAATCCAAGCGCCCCGATGGGTCCCCGGTGAAGGTCCAACGGGATATCCGCGTCATCCCCCTTTTCAAACCCGAACCGGCATCGGCCCTGCTGCGGCCCGGACAGGCCCAAACCTTCAGCGTGAAGGTCAAGGGCCTGGCCCGGTCTGAGGTGACCTGGAAAGCCGAAGGGGGGAGCTTCAACGAGGGGGGAATCTACGTCGCTCCCACGGAGCCCGGCACCTACAAGCTGACCGCCACCAGCGTAGTGGACTCAAGCGTCAGCGCAGTGGTGACAGTGGTGGTGAATTAATCCGGCAGGGTCAGCCCCAACCGCTCGGCCAACTCGCGGAATTCATCGGGAATGGGGGCTTCCACGGCGATGCGCTCGCCGCTGAGGGGGTGATCCACCGCGAGCTTCCAGGCGTGGAGAAAGGGATGGGGTAGTTCCAGGGGCTGCTTGTCCGTGTCCTGCCAGCGCATGGGGCCGCCATAGAGGCCATCGCCCAGTAGCGGGGCGCGCAGGTGCTGCAGGTGGGCGCGGATCTGGTGGGTGCGACCGGTGAGCAGTTCGCATTCCACGAGCGCCACGCTGGGCGTACGGGAAATGATCCGGATGCGCGTCTGGGAAGGCCGTCCCGCCGCAGCGATGGTCATGCGGATCCGGTCGGTGCGGTGCCGGGCGATGGGTTGATCAATGAGCAGAGAGCCGAGCTGCGGCAATTTGGGCGAATGGCGCACCAGGGCGAGGTAACGCTTTTCCACACCGCGTTCCTTGAACTGCCCCTGCAAGGAGTATTGGGCTTCCATGGTCTTCGTCAGGCAGAGGCAGCCCGACGTGTACCGATCCAACCGATGCACCAGGCCGGGCCAACCGCGCGTGGGTTGTTCTTCTTCATCATTTTCAGAGTTCTCAATCTCATCCGCGGGAAGCGGCAGATCACCCGTCGGCAGCTTTTGCTGCAGCCGCCCCAGCAGCGCGTTCACCACGGTGCCGCCCGTGTGGCCCGGCCCGGGATGCACCACCATGCCTGAGGGCTTGTCCACGATCCAAAGTTGGGCATCCTCGAAGAGCGTGGGCAGGTCAATGATTTCGGCGTTTAAGTGCCGGGCCGGGGGTTTCATTTCGGGCAGCTCGGTATCGAGGACATCGCCCGCCTTCAACTTTTGGCCGCCCTTCGAGGGCACCGCGCCATTGAGCAGAACGCGGCCTTCGCGGATCCAGTCGTCCCATTTATTGCGCGGGACTTCTGGCAGATGTTCCGAGAGAAAGCGGTCCAGCCGCGGATGACTTGAATCAATTTCAATGCGCATCAGGATTCCCATCAAACTGTAGTCGGTGCGGATTTGGGGGCGGAAAAGGGCGGACGATTCCGCGAAAAGGCCCAGATGCCGACGCCCAAGGCGATGAAGCCGAAAGCCGTCAGACGCCCCGTGGTGAGCCAATTCAGCCCCAGCCAGGCGCCCCGGTCCAGATCACCGCGCCAGATCTCCACGATGATGCGGCCGATCCCTTCGAGTACGAAGTAGAGCGAAAAGACCTGGCCTTCGAAACGCCGTTTTTTCCGAGCCAGGATCAGGATGCCGCAAATGAGCAGGTTCATCCCGAAGTGATAGAGCTGCACCGGATGGATGTGCTCGGAAAGGGGCGTGCCGGAGAGTTCGCGGGCCTCGGGGTTCGTGAAGGTCACGGCCCAGGGAAGATCGCAGCTGGTGCCGTAGCAGCAGCCGGCCATGAAGCAGCCGATGCGGCCGATGGCCTGGCCCAGGGCCACCGCGGGTACCAGTGCGTCGCCGGTCTTGCGCATGGGAAGGCCCGCCTTCGGGCGCATCTTCCAAAAGAAGACGAGGGCCGCGGCGATGATGCCGCCATGAATCGCACCGCCGGCCCTTAACATGCCGATGGTGAAGATCTCGCTGAAGGCCATGTGGCCCTCGCCCCCTACGGGCGTGAGCAGGCCCACGATAATCATCAGGGCCTTGGAGCCCAGCACCCCGGCGATGAGCACCGAGATCGCCATGTCCGTGACGGCCTCGTGGGAAAGCCCCTCCAGATCGCCCTGGCGCTTCGCCAGAGCCAGGGCCGCGAAGAAGGCCAAGGCCATCATCAGGCCGTAGGTGCCGATCCCGAAGCTGCCGATGTGGAAGAGGTAGGGATGCATCAGGAATCCTTTTTGGAATCGGCTGGAATCTCGCCAGGAATATCCCGCAACCGCGCTGGGGGAAGATCCAGGTCCCGGATCTCGAAGCTGATGATCTCGCCGTAGGGGCGAAGGAGGGGCATGAGGCGGGCCGCCACGAGGGGCCGGAAGGCCCCGTAGAATTCCTGCGACAGCAGCGCCTTTGGTTTCCCCGTGATGCGGAATTCGCGCACCTTGCCGGTGTGCAATTCCAGGAGTTTCGCATCCTCCAGGTGGGGCCCCACCAGCTCCAGCACCTGCTTTCGCACGGCCTCGGGCAGGGGCCCGTGGTCCACGGCGGGCGCAGGGGCGAGCTTCACGGCACGGGTGACACGGCGAACGGTCCACGCGGAATACAGCAGGAAGGCCGCCAGCAGACTCAGGCAGATGAGCATCCAGCGCCGCTCCGAGGGGGGCGCGCCGCCTTCGAGGTTGTGCACGGGATCTTTGGGAAGGGCGGCGGGTTCGGTCATGGGCTTAGTCAGGCAATCATGGAATTGGCGCGTAGCCGCGTAGCGTGGCAGGCTCGAAGCGGGGGAGACCATGCGCGAGGGAAGCATCACGGCAAAGGAATTGGCTCGGCGGCTGAACGGCACGCTCAACCATTGTCCCCCGGAAAGGCTCCTTCACGAAGTGCGGCCCCTGGATGAAGCAGGGCCGGGGGCCTTGAGTTTCTTGGCCAATCCGAAATACGCCGCCAAAGCGACCACCGCCGAAGCCGGGCTGATCCTGGTGGACCCCAAAACCGACTTGGGCGATCGCGCCGTGCTGGTAGTGGAAAACCCCTACTGGGCCTTTGCCCAATGCATCGAGTGGCTGCATCCGGAGCCCTTGCCCCAATGGGAACAAACGCCCATCCATCCTTCCGCCGAAATCCATGCACGGACTAGGGTCGCGCCGGGGGTCACCATCGGCGCGCGGACTTCCATCGGCGAAGGCTGCGTGCTGCATCCGGGCGTCCACATCGGCGATGACTGCATCATTGGCGATGGCTGCGAATTGTTTCCCGGCGTGGTGCTCTACCGCCTCACCAAACTTGGCCGGAACGTGCGCATCCACGCCAACTCAGTGCTGGGCAGCGATGGCTACGGCTACGTGCTGGTGGACGGCCGTCATCAAAAAGTCCCCCAAGTGGGTTGGGTGGAAGTGGGCGATGAGGCCGAACTGGGCGCCTGTGTCACCGTGGATCGCGGCGTGCTGGGACCCACGCGCATCGGCGCGGGCACCAAGGTGGACAACCAGTGCCAGATCGCGCACAACGTGCAAATCGGCGAGCATTGCCTCATCGTGAGCCAGAGCGGCATCAGCGGATCTTCCAAGATCGGCGACTACGTGACCCTGGCGGGCAAAGTGGGCGTGGTGGGCCACATCGAAATCGGTGCCCGCAGCATCGTGGGCGGCGGCAGCGTGGTGGCCAAGAGCCTTCCGGTCGGCAGCTTCGTCACGGGCTATCCGGCGAGGCCTCACAAGGACTGGATCGAAGCCCAGGCCGCCTTGAATCGGCTGCCGAAAACGCTAAAGAAGCTCCAGCGCGGGTGATGCAACCCCTTTCCCCCCTTCCCATTGATCCGCTGCTGCCGCAGGTTCTGACCTCGCTGAAGGCCAATCCGAACCTCGTCATCACGGCAGATCCCGGCGCCGGGAAAACCACCCGCGTGCCCCGGGCCATGCTGGATAGCGGCATGCTTTCCGAGGGCGAATGCTGGGTGCTGGAACCCCGCCGATTGGCTGCCCGCTTGGCGGCGGCCCGGGTGGCCGAGGAGCTTGGAGAAGCCCTGGGCGAACGCGTGGGCTACGCCGTGCGCTTCGAGCAGAAAGTATCGAAGGCCACGCGCATCCGCTTTGTCACCGAGGGATTGCTGCTGCGCCGCCTTCAGGGTGATCCGCAATTGAAGGGCATCGCCGCGGTGGTGTTGGATGAATTCCACGAGCGGCACCTGCACACGGATCTGGCCATCACCCTGCTGCGGCGAATGCAGCAGCAGGATCGTCCTGATCTCCGACTGCTGGTGATGTCCGCGACCTTGGACGCCGCACCCGTCGCGGCTTTTTTGGATGCGCCCGTTCTGCGCAGCGAGGGCCGCGCCTATCCCGTTGAGCTGCGGCACGCGGAGCGTCCCGATGACCGCGCCGTATCGATTCAGGTGGCGGAAGCCGTGGAGCGGATCTACGAGGGCGGCCCGAAGGGCCACACACTGGTCTTTCTTCCTGGCGCGGCGGAGATCCGAGCCTGTCTCAAAAGCTGCGATGGCATCGCCCGGCGTCTTGGGTTGCGCCTGTTCCCGCTGCACGGCGAGCTGAGCGCGGACGCCCAACAGCAGGCCATCGCGCCTTCCGCCGCGCCGAAAATCATCCTGAGCACCAATGTGGCGGAAAGCTCCGTGACGCTGGATGGGATTCATGCGGTGGTGGATTCGGGGCAAGGCCGCCAAGCCGAGCACTCGCCCTGGAGCGGCCTTCCGAGCTTGCGCACCACGCGCATCAGCCAGGCCCGCTGCATCCAGCGCGCGGGCCGCGCGGGCCGCACTGGGCCGGGGCTGTGCGTGCGGCTTTTCACCGAAAGTGATTTCAAGGCGCGGCCCGATTTCGACACGCCGGAATTGCAGCGCGCGGATTTGGCCGAACCCCTGCTCTCCCTGCATGGCCTCGGCATCCCCAGGCCTTCGGAACTGAATTGGTTCGAGAATCCCCCCGCGCCCTCGGTCGAAGCCGCCGAAAAACTGCTGCGCTGGATCGGCGCCTTGGATGAGGCCGGAACGCTGACCGCCGTGGGTCGCGCGATGCTCAAGGAACCATTGCATCCTCGGCTGGCGCGGTTGGTGGTGGCGGGTGATGAGGCGGGAATCCCCCGTCTGGCGAGGGAAGCGGCGGCGTTGCTGGAGACCGGCGATTTGGAGGCGCGGCAGAACCTGGACCGCGCCGCGCCGCATTCCGGCCCGCCGCTTTCATCGGATCTATGGCTGCGCCTGGATCAATTCCACGAAGCGGAGGCCGCGAACTTCAATGCCGGCGCTTGCCGCGCCGCGGGTCTTGATGCGAGCGCCGTGCATCGCGCCCACCAGGCCGCGAAGAGTCTGCTGCGGGATACACCGAAACGGGAAGCACCGGCGGAGGCCGAGACCCTTTTGTTGAAGGCCTTGCTGCGGGCCTATCCCGACCGCTTGGCCAAGCGCGGCGGGGGCGCGACCGTGGCTTTCGTCGGGGGAGGCGGCGCCACCCTGGACCCTCGCAGCCGCGTGAAAGAAGGTCTGTTGCTGGCCTTGGAAGCGGATCAAATCAAGCGCGGCGCGGGAAGCGAAACGAAGGTCCGTATCGCCTCCAGATGTGAAGCGGATTGGCTGCTGGAGGCCTTTCCTGAACGCTTTCGCGATTCGGAGGACCTGGTCTTCAACGCGTCGAAGGACCGCGTAGAGTGCATCTCCCGCCTTTGGTTCGAGGATCTCTGCATCGACGAAAGCCGCGGCCCCGCGCGGTCCGACCAGCCCGGCGCCGCGGATGTCCTGGCGGACGCCTTGCTGTTAAAAGGTCTCGGCGAGGACCAGGAAAAAGTGGATCGCCTCTTGGATCGCGCGGCTTTCCTGGCGAAGCATCGCGAGGATCTCGGCCTTCCAGGGCGCGAACGGCTTCTCCATCGCTTGCTCGCCAAAGCCTGCGAAGGCGCGGTCTCTCTGAGGGACTTGAAGTCCATTGATTGGGCCTGGTCCTTGAAATCCATGCTGGGGGATGAAGCCGCGCGGCTGATGGAAGCCTGGGCGCCGGACACGGTGCAGCTGCCCAAGGGGCGCCCTGCGAAGATCCACTACGACGGCGAGTCTCCGTGGATCGAAGCGCGGCTCCAGGAATTCTGGGGTCTCAAGAAAAGCCCGACCATCGCTGGAGGCGCCGTGCCCTTGGTTTCGCATTTGCTGGCGCCCAACATGCGCGCCGTGCAGGTGACCACGGATTTGAAAGGCTTCTGGGAGCGAGTCTATAAAGAGATCCGGCCCGGGCTTTCGCGGAGATACCCGAAGCATCATTGGCCGGAATAAGGTTTCCTGATTATCGGCTTCCCCTCAGCCAGAAAAGCTGAACACTGAAGGCACAGAAATCTACGGAAGAACACGGAAACGCGGGTTCACACCAATTTGAACTCAAAAAAATACTACGCGGAGGACGCGGAGAAGCGGAGGCTCGCGGAGCTGCCCGTTTTTGAGATCCGTCCAGCAGGGGCCAAGGATTCGGGCGCGGCCGATGACTCGCTCCCAATAGGCGATCAAGGCCGCGCCCGAATCCTCACCGCGAAGCGGTGATGCCCGGTAACGCGGGCGCCCCTGCACGCAACGGACGAGCCCCTCTGCTTCCCTCTGATATCCTCCGCTGCCCTCCGCGTGGTGCATTTTACTGAGGTTGGCCATTCGGCTGAGTTTCAGGGGTAATCAGGAAAAAATAAAACCCAACAACAAGACACCAAGAAATATCTTGATCGGTTCCGTCTCGCCATCGCGTTGCGGCGGCGTACCGAAATGCGTGGATGGGTCGGCGCCCCTTGGTGTCCTTGCTGCCTTGGTGGTGAATCATTTTCTTGGCGTCGTCCTGATGAATTTTATCGTATTGAACACGACTTAGCATCAGGGCCGCGTGCCACCATACGGCTCCTTCTGGGCCTCCGATTTTTTACCGTGTTCTCCGTGTCCCAGCATTTCGATGGCAGGTGAGAATTGGCGGAATCCTGCTGATAATCAGGTAGGTTCATCGCCGCTTTGCTTTCGTCTCCGGCGGCGGGCTTCCCTCCCGCACCAGGGATAGAAAGGCCTTAGCGGCGTGGGAGAGGCTGTCCTCGCGCCGGTAAACCATGCGCAGGGTCTTCTCGATGTGCATCCCTTTGACCGGGACCTCCACCAAGGTGCGCGCGTCCAAGGCGTCCTGCACCGAGAGGCGCGGCAGGATCGCCAGGCCCGCGCCCAGCCGCACGAATTCCTTGATGGTTTCCAGGGTCGCCAATTCCATGGTGATGTTCAAGGGCGCATGAGCCTTGGCGAAGAGCTCTAAGATCCGCGTCCTTGCGGGTGTCCGCGCGTTGTGCGCCACGAAGGTTTCCTTGCCTAGTTCTTTGAGGGTGACCTGATCCCGGCGGGCGAAAGGATGATCGGGAGGCACCACCAGCACGAGCTCATCCTGGTGCACCGCCAGGGACTCCAGGCCGGACTGAGGCGGGTCATAGGAGAGAAATCCGAAATCCAGATTGCGCTCCAGCAGCTCGCCTGGAATACGCTCGGAGAGATGGCGTTCCACGGTGATCTTGATCTGCGGGAAGGCCGAGCGGTAGTGCAGCAACAGGGGCGGCAGCAGGTAGAGCGAGGTGCTTTCGTTGGCGCCGATGCTCAGGCGGCCCCCCAGCATGCGGCGGAATTCCCCCACCGCTTCGAAGGCTTCCGCCCGCAGATTCACCATGCGCTGGGCGTAGGAGAGCAGGGTGCGGCCCGCATCAGTCAGGGTTCCACCCTTGGCGCTGCGATCGAAGAGGGCCTCCCCCAGCTCTTCTTCGAGCTTCTTGATGGCGATGCTCAGGGCGGGCTGGGTACGGAACAATTTATCCGCCGCCCGGGAGAAGCTTTTCTCGCGGGCCACATGGAGGAAGGCTTCGAGCTGTCCGAGGTCCATGGCGATAGTATAAAAATAATTTATAGAATTGTAAAAACAATAAATTTTTAGAGAAGACCCGCCACCGTTAGCCTTGCTTTTTGGGCGAGGTATTTCATGGGCCAGGCGAGGGTGTCGATTTTCGATACAACGCTGCGCGACGGTGAACAATCCCCGGGCTGCAGCATGAACCTCGACGAGAAGCTGCGCATGGCGCGCCAGCTTGAAATCTTGGGGGTGGACGTCATCGAGGCGGGCTTCCCCGTGGCCTCGGACGATGATTTCGCCGCCGTGCAAGCGGTGGCCCAGGCCTGCCGCCGTCCCATCATCGCAGGACTCTGCCGTGCCTTGCCCCAGGACATCACCCGTGCCTGGGAGGCCCTGCGCGGCGCGGCGCGGCCCCGCATCCACACCTTCCTGGCCACCTCGGACATCCACCTCCATCACAAGTTGCACAAGACTCGGGGAGAGGCACTGGAGATGGCGGTGGCCGGAGTGCGCCTGGCCAAATCTCTGACCCAGGACGTGGAATTCTCCGCCGAGGATGCCACCCGAACCGATGTGGATTTCCTTTGCCAGATGGTCGAGGCCGTTATCGAGGCCGGCGCCACGGTGGTGAACATCCCGGACACCGTGGGGTATGCCATTCCCAGTGAATTCGGGGATCTCATCCGGGTCCTGAATCAGCGGGTGCCGAACCTCCATCGCGCGGTGCTCAGCGTCCACTGCCACGACGATCTGGGACTGGCCGTGGCCAACTCCATCGCCGCGGTGGAAGCCGGCGCGCGCCAAGTGGAATGCACCGTCAACGGCATTGGTGAGCGCGCCGGGAATGCCTCCTTAGAGGAAGTGGTGATGGCCCTGCAGGTGCGCCGCGACCGCCTGCCTTTCGAGACCGGTGTGCTGGCCGACCAGATCATTCGCAGCAGCCAGCTGCTCACCAACATCACGGGCGTCCATGTGCAGCCGAACAAGGCCATCGTTGGCCGCAACGCCTTCGCCCACGAGGCCGGCATCCACCAACACGGTGTGCTTCAGAACCGCAGCACCTACGAGATCATGACCCCCGAATCCGTGGGCGCCCGCACTCAAAGCCTGGTGCTGGGCAAGCACTCGGGGCGCCACGCCCTGGATCAACGCTTCAAAGAGATGGGTTTCGATCTCACCAAGCTTGAACTGGAAAAGGCGTACAAGATTTTCACCAAGCTCAGCGACCAAAAGAAGGAGATCTTCGAAGAGGACCTGCTAGCCATCGTCCAGGACGGCTTGGCGCAGATCCCCGAGGCCTGGAAACTGAGGGCGGTGCAAGCCACCGCAGGGACCATGGCCACGGCCACCGCGCTGGTGACGCTCTGGGACGGCGAACAGGAATTTACCGAAACGGCCTCGGGTGATGGCCCCGTGAACGCAGTCTGCGCCTCCATGGACAAGCTCACGGGCCTCAAGGGAACCCTGCTCGATTACACCGTGCGCTCCATCACCGTGGGCGCCGACGCGGTGGGAGAGGTCTTCGTCCACGTGGATTTCGGAGGCACGCCTTCCTCGGGCCGCGCCGCCAGCACGGACATCGTGGATGCATCGGCCCGGGCCTACCTTAACGCCGTCAACAAGCTCGTCTACGCGCGCCGAAACCGCGACCTCCAACACCAACTCCTGCCAGCGGCCAGCGCCTGAAATGATCGGAACTCCCATGGGAATGACCATCACCGAAAAGCTCCTCGCCGACCACAGCGGTAGGGAGCGCGTCGTTCCAGGCGAGATCGTCAACGCCACCTTGGATCTCATCATCTGTCACGAAGTGACCACGCCGCCGGCGGTGGCCATGCTCAAAAAACTCGGCATCCACAAGGTCTTCGATCCTTCGAAAATTCTGGTCACGCCGGATCACTTCGTACCCAACAAGGACATTCGCAGCGCCGAGCTGGCCAAGCAGCTGAGGGAGTGGCGCGAAGAGCAGGGCATCGAGCGCTATTACGAGGTGGGCAATCACGGCATCTGCCACGCCCTCGCCCCGGAGCAGGGTCACGTACTGCCGGGCCAGACCATCGTCTGCGGCGATTCCCACACCACCACCATGGGGGCCCTGGGAACCTTCGCCACGGGCATCGGGTCCACGGATCTTGCAGCGGCCCTGGCCACGGGAGAGCTGTGGTTCAAGGTGCCCGAAACCATGCGCATTGATCTCGAAGGTTCACTGCCTTTTGGGGTGTATTCCAAGGACATCATCCTGAGCATCATTTCGAAAATCGGCGTGGATGGCGCCCGCTACATGGCCATGGAATACGGCGGCAGCGGCCTGCCCAGCCTTTCCATGGAGGCTCGCTTCACCATCACGAACATGGCCATCGAGGCGGGCGGCAAAAGCGGCATCATGCCCGCCGACCAGGTGGCTCA
This sequence comes from Holophagaceae bacterium, assembly GCA_025350765.1. Taxonomy (GTDB): domain Bacteria; phylum Acidobacteriota; class Holophagae; order Holophagales; family Holophagaceae; genus JANXPB01. The sequence goes on from JANXXC010000221.1 coordinate 24,937, forward strand.
GGAGTATGTGAAGGCCCGCACCAGCGATGCCTTCCGGATTTTTGAATCCGACGCAGACGCCCACTACGCTTCGCGCCACCGCATCCAGGTCTCGGCTTTGGAACCCATGGTGGCCCTACCGAGTTTGCCGTCGAACGGCCGCTTCATCAGCGAGTTGAGCCCGGTGAAAATGGATCAGGTCTACATCGGCTCCTGCACCAACGGCCGCATTGAGGATCTGCGCATCGCGGCCTCCATTCTCGCGGGCAACAAGGTGGCCGCCGGGACTCGCGCCATCGTCGTGCCGGCCACCACCGAAGTCTGGAAGCTGGCCCTTAAGGAGGGATTGTTGGAGATTTTCGCGGACGCCGGATGCGTGGTGTCCACGGCCACCTGCGGCGCCTGCCTCGGCGGCCACATGGGCGTGCTGGGGCCTGGCGAAACCTGTCTCTCCACCACCAATCGCAATTTCATCGGGCGCATGGGCTCCACCAAAAGCTTGGTCTATCTGGCGAGCCCCGCCACCGCCGCCGCCACGGCCATCGCGGGGGTCATCGCCGATCCTCGGGATTACCTGCCTTCATCTGGCCATCCGGTTCTGGCCCCCACGGGCACCGACGATTACCTCTGGGGCGTATAAATTTTGAGCGAGATTCCCATGCCTGAAATTCCGACCAAGCTGCGCGGCCGAGCTCATGTCTACGGCCGCCCCCACATCAACACCGACGAGATCATTCCGGCCCGTCACCTCAACGTGCACGATGAGGCGGAGCTGGCGCGCCACGCCATGGAGGACATTGACGAGGGCTTTGTGGCGCGAGTCCGGCCCGGTGACATCCTGGTGGCGGGTGAGGATTTCGGCTGTGGCTCTTCCCGGGAACATGCGGTGTGGGCGTTGCGAGGCGCGGGCGTGAAGGTCGTCATCGCCCAGAGCTTCTCCCGGATTTTTTTCCGCAACGCCATCAACAATGGCTTCCTCGCCATCGAATGCGTGGGCGCGGCGGAACTAGCTTCGACCGGCGATGACTTGGAAGTGGATTTGGAAAGGGGCCTGCTGCTCAATCACACCCGCGGCGCCGAGGCGCGCTTCGTTCCGCTCACGGATTTCGCCAAAGAGCTGTTGGCCGCGGGAGGCCTGCTGCCTTTCGTGCTGGCCAAGCGCGCCAAGGTGGTGGCCTGATGCCAGAACCCATCTGCATCGCCGTGCTCCCCGGAGATGGAGTGGGGCCCGAGGTCACGGCGGAAGCCGTGGCCTGCCTGGAGGTCGTGGCGCTTGAATTTTTTCACGAATTTGAATTCCATGAGCATCTCATCGGTGGCGCGGCCTTGGATGTCGTTGGTGTGCCCCTTCCCGAAGCGACCTTGAAGGCCTGCCAAGAAAGCCGCGCGGTGTTTCTGGGCGCGGTGGGTTCGCCGAAGCACGATCATCAGCCCGCGCATCTCCGCCCCGAATCAGGCCTGCTGGCGCTCCGTGCAGCTCTGGGCGTATTCGCCAACCTCCGTCCGGTGCGGGTGGATGACGCGCTGATCGATGCCTCTCCGCTGAAGGCCAGCATCGTGCGAGGCACGGACCTCCTCATCGTGCGGGAACTGGCCGGGGGCCTCTATTTCGGCGAGCCGCGCAGCCTCACGAAAACCCGCGGCGTCAACACCATGGCCTACACCGATGGGGAAGTGGAGCGCGTGGCGCGCGTCGCTTTCAAATTGGCGAAAGGCCGCCGCCGCAAAGTCACCTCCGTGGACAAGGCCAACGTGTTGGAGAGTTCGCGGCTTTGGCGCTCGGTGGTGGATCGCGTGGCCAAGGACTACCCGGAGGTGAAGCTGGACCACCAGTACGTGGACAGCTGCGCTATGGCCTTGGTGACGCGGCCCGCGACCTTTGACGTGCTGCTGACGGAAAATCTTTTCGGCGACATCCTGAGCGATGAAGCCGCCGTGCTGCCCGGTTCCTTGGGCCTGCTGCCCTCGGCCAGCCTGGGCGGCACGGTGGATCTGTATGAACCGGTGCACGGCTCGGCGCCGGATATCGCGGGCCGGGGCATCGCCAATCCGGTGGGGGCCATTCTTTCGGCGGCCTTGCTCTTGCGCTACACCCTTGGCTTGGAGACGGAGGCGCGGCTGCTGGAAGAGGCAGTTCGCGGGGTGTTGGCGGAGGGCTGCGGAACTCCCGACCTGCAGGGTGCCCGCATCCCCGTGGGCACCACCGAACTTGGGAATCGGATCCGGCGCCGCTTCACCGAGCTGGCTTGGAGTGGCGCCAGCCTTGAATGTGTAGCCTCGGCGAAGTAACTATTTAATTAATGATAATTTTTTGATTATTTATCCTTGACATGAGATGACCCGGGGTTAACCTTGACGGTATGAAGTTCCCGTCTCCCCTCCCGCAGCGCGCGCTGTGCTCCTCCTCGGCCCTCAGCGGGCTGCAGGGTGGTTTTGCCGCGCTATCCGCTCAGGTAGTGGTGGTGGTACCGGTCGTCGTAATTATTAGCGGCGAGGTAGGGGCCCCCTAGGCGGAACGAAAAGATCCGACGAGCCCCGCACCTCACCCAGGTCGCGGGGCTTCTTGTTTTTGGGCTCCGCGGCATTCGAAATCAACGAGGATTTCATGCCCCACACACCGAGCCCCACTGACACGGATTACCGAGCCCAGGCCGATGGACACCCGTCTGCCTCAGACCAGAGAGTGGCCCATGATGGGATTGCCGTCTCCGCAGCGGTGGCCTCTTCCTCCATAAAACCTTGGCCTCCTCTTCGGAGCCGCCCTTTGGTGGAGGGCCACCGCCGGGCCCCCGCGCGGGCCATGCTCAAAGCCGCGGGTTTCAGCGATGAGGACTTGGCCAAGCCCATCATCGCCGTGGCCAATACTTGGACCGAAATAGGCCCCTGTAATCTCCATCTTCGAGAATTGGCAGAATACGTAAAGGTGGGCATTCGAAAGGCGGGTGGCACACCCATGGAATTTAATACTGTTTCTGTATCTGATGGCATTACCATGGGAACCGAAGGAATGTTTACATCTTTAATAAGTAGAGATTTAATCGCAGATTCTATTGAGTTGGTGGGTCGTGCTTATCCATTCGATGGCATGGTTTGCCTGGCGGGCTGCGACAAGACTCACCCGGGTGTGGCCATGGCTCTGGCGCGGCTGGATCTGCCGGGGCTGGTGCTCTATGGCGGGCCCACCGCACCGGGTTGTGTGGAGGGCAAGGATGTCACCATCCAGGATGTTTTCGAGGCGGTGGGTCAGCAGAACATGGAACCCGCGCGCTACCGTGCCCTGGAAAATGGCGCCGGCCCCGGCGCCGGGGCCTGCGGCGGCCAGTTCACCGCCAACACCATGGCCACGGCCTTCGAAGTGTTGGGCCTCTCTCCCCTGGGCAGCGCCGGCGCGCCCGCCGAGGAACAGGAACGCAAGGATGTGGCCGAAGCCGCGGGCTGCAAAGTCATGGACCTGGTGCGCGCGGACCTCCGCCCCAGCCACATCCTGACGCGCACTTCCTTCGAGAATGCCATCGCCGCGGTGGCCGCAACGGGGGGTTCCACCAACGCGGTGCTGCACCTGCTGGCCCTCGCCAAGGAAGCGGGCGTGGAGCTGGACCTGGAAGCTTTCGACCGCGTCAATGAGCGCACGCCGATCCTCGCGGACCTCAAGCCCGGTGGGCGTTTCGTCGCGGTGGATCTGCATCGCGCCGGCGGCGTGGGTCTGGTGGCCAAGCGGCTGCTGGAGGCGGGCCTTTTGGATCCCAGTCCCTTGACCGTGGATGGCATGAGCCTCGGCGAAGCCCTTGCGGAGGTGGTGGCGGCGCCGGGTCAGCGCGTGGTGCGCGACTTCGACAAACCCCTACAAAGCAGCGGGGGCCTAGCCATCCTGCGGGGCAGCCTCGCGCCCGAGGGTTGCGTGGTGAAACTGGCGGGCCATGGCCGCCGTTTCCACCGAGGCCCCGCGCGGGTTTTCGATCGAGAAGAAACCGCCTTCGAGTATGTGCGGGCGGGCCACGTGAAGGACGGCGATGTCATCGTCATCCGCTACGAAGGACCCCGCGGCGGTCCCGGCATGCGCGAGATGCTGGCGGTGACCGCCGCCCTCCATGGCGCAGGCCTGGGCGAGTCCGTGGCGCTGCTCACCGATGGACGATTTTCCGGCGCCACCCACGGCTTCATGGCGGGCCACGTTTCCCCGGAAGCCGCGGTGGGGGGGCCCATTGCCCTCGTCCGCGAAGGCGACCTCATCTGCTTCGACGTGGCCGCGCGCCATCTCAATCTCGAAGTGGACTCCAGCGAATTGGACAAGCGCCGCGCCACTTGGTCTCCACGTCCCTCCACCGTCCCCCGGGGCGTGATGTCGCGCTACGCGGCCTCCGCCACCTCCGCTTCCGAAGGCGCTTCACTATGCAATTAACCGGTGCGCAAATCATTTGGGAATGCCTGGTGCGCGAAGGCGTGGACACGGTCTTCGGCTATCCCGGCGGGGCTATTCTGCCGGCCTACGATGCGTTGCTCGACTACCCAGTCCATCACGTGCTGGTACGCCACGAGCAGGGCGCCGCGCACATGGCGGACGGCTACGCGCGCGCTTCGGGCAGGGTGGGCGTGGTCATTGCCACCTCCGGGCCCGGCGCCACGAATCTGGTGACCGGCCTGGCCAACGCGATGATGGATTCCATCCCCATGGTGGCCATCACGGGCCAAGTGGGCTCGCGCTTGCTGGGCACCGATGCCTTTCAGGAAGTAGATGTCACCGGCGTCACGTTGCCCGTGACCAAGCACAACTATCTGGTCACCTGTGCCGAGGACATCGCACCGGCCCTCCGCGAGGCCTTCGCCCTGGCGAAGCACGGCCGCCCGGGCCCCGTGCTGGTGGACATCACCAAGGACGCGCAGCAAACGAAAGTCGAATTCGATTGGGATGGCGCTGAGCCTACGCGGCACCTGCGGCGCGGCCATCCGCCCATTGGGGAATCGCAACTGGCGCGAGCCCTCGAGCTTCTCCATGAATCCAAACGCCCCCTCATCCTCGCGGGCCACGGCATCGAATTGAGCGGTGCGAAAGCCCGGGTGCTGGCCTTTGCCGAGCAGATGCAAATCCCCATGGCGACGACCCTCCTGGGCATCGGCGCCGTGCCCGCGCGGCATCCTCTCAACCTGGGAATGATGGGCATGCACGGCGAGGCCTGGGTCAATCAGGCCATCCAGGAAGCGGACTTGCTGCTGGCCTTCGGCATGCGCTTTGATGATCGCGTGACCGGCACCCTGGCCACCTACGCCCAGCATGCCAAGAAGATCCACGTGGACATTGACCCGGCGGAATTGGGCAAGAACGTGCCCGTGGAACTGGGTGTGGCGGCGGATTTGAATACCTTCCTCGGGGCCTTGCTGCCGCGCGGCGAAGCGCAAAATCACGGGCAGTGGCTGGAGCACATCCGGGAATTAAAGGGCGATGCCGCGGTGCGTGACATCCAGACCCTTCCCGACGAAGGCCGCCTCTTCGCCGCCCACGTCATCCACGAGTTGTGGCGCCTCACAGAGGGTGGGGCCATCGTCGTGACGGACGTGGGCCAGCATCAGATGTGGGAGGCCCAGTACTACCATCACGACGAGCCCCGAAGCCTCATCACCAGCGGGGGTCTCGGCACCATGGGCTTCGCGCTGCCCGCGGCCATCGGCGCTAAATTCGCGCGGCCCGGAAAAGAAGTTTGGGTGGTGGCCGGAGACGGCGGCTTCCAGATGACCATGGCCGAGCTGATGACGTTGGTCCAGGAGGGTTTGAAGGTCAACATCGCGGTCATCAATAATGGCTACCTGGGCATGGTGCGCCAATGGCAGGAGTTCTTCTACGAGCGGCGTTACTCCGCCACGCCCCTCCTTAGCCCCGACTTCGTGAAGCTCGCCGCCGCCTTCGGCATCGAAGGGCGCAGCGTCAGCACCCGCGCCGAGGCGGTGGAGGCCATCCAGGCCGCGCGATCCTCGACGGGGCCCTTCCTAATCGATTTTCGCGTGGAGCAAGAAGACACCGTGTTCCCCATGGTGCCCGCGGGCGCCGCCCTGGACGCCATGATCCGGCGCCCCATGCCCTCGGTCCTAGCCGAAACCGGGGCGGATGTTTCGTGAGTCGAGTCGTCGAAAAGAAAAGAAACTACGAAGGCTCACGAAGGCACACGAAGAATTTCCTCCCAAGTCTTTCTGTTCGCCGAAACGCAGCGCTGATGACTCCTCAAGACTCAAGACTCAAGACTCAAGACTCAAGACTCAAGACTCAAGACTCAAGACTCACCCCTCACACCTCGTACCTCACCCCCGGAGTTCCCATGCCCCACTTCCTTGTGGCCACCACCGATGACGAACCCGGCGTCTTGAACCGCGTGACTTCCTTGGTGCGCCGCCGCGCTTTCAACATCCATTCCCTTACCGTGGGCCCCGCGGAAACGAGCGGCACCTCGCGCATGACGATGGTGGTGGAAAGCGATGAGGCCGGTGCGCTGCGCGTGGCTTCGCATCTCGAAAAGCTTCTGAACGTGCTGAAGGTCGAGGTGCTTTCGGAGCGGCCCTCGGTGGTGCGCTACCTCGCGCTGCTACGGGTCTCCGCGCCGGTCGCCACACGGGGCCAGGTGCTGCTGGTGGGGAACGCTTTCCGAGCCCAGGTGGTGGATGTGGCCGAGGATTCCGTGGTGCTGGAGTGCAGCGGCAGCGCCGAAAAGATCGCCGCGCTCGCCGAGGCCCTGCGCCCCTACGGCCTGCTGGAACTGAGCCGCACCGGAGCTCTGGCCATGGCCCGCGGCACCCTCCCCTCGGTGGTGCCCCTCCGACGCGCCGCGACGGAATTCTCACCCCTGGCGATGTCGGTCTGATCTGGCTGCCACAAAAAAATCACCCTCTTCACTTTTCAAGGAGCCCTTATGGCAACCCTTTTCTACGACCGCGACGCCGACCTGGCGCTCATCCAATCCAAGCGTGTGGCCATTCTAGGCTACGGCTCCCAGGGCCACGCCCACGCCTTGAACCTCCGCGATAGTGGGGTCCAGGTGCGCGTGGGCCTTCCGGAAGGAAGCCGCTCCAAGGCTAAGGCTGAAGCCGAAGGTTTGCGCGTGCTCGGCCTCGCAGAAGCCGCCGCCTGGGCGGACGTGGTGATGATCCTCGCGCCGGATACCTCCCAGGCCGAGCTCTTCAACAATCATGTCGCGCCCCATCTAACTGATGGCAAGACCCTGATGTTCGCCCATGGCTTCAACATCCGCTACGGCTGCATCGAGGCGCCTGAAGGCGTGGATGTGAGCATGGTGGCCCCCAAAAGCCCTGGCCATCGCGTGCGCGAGCTGTTTGTCGAAGGCAACGGCACGCCCGCCCTGGTGGCGGTGCATCAGGACGCGACGGGAAAGGCCAAAGCCTTGGCGCTCAGCTACGCCAAAGCCCTGGGCCTGACCCGGGCGGGCGTGCTGGAGACGACCTTCAAAGAAGAAACCGAAACGGATCTCTTCGGCGAGAAGGCCGTGCTTTGCGGCGGCATGAGCGAATTGGTGAAGGCCGGTTTCGAGACCCTCGTAGAGGCGGGCTATCAGCCGGAGATCGCCTACTTCGAATGCCTCCACGAACTCAAGCTCATCGTGGACCTTATGTATCGCGGGGGCCTCAGCTACATGCGCTATTCCATCAGCGACACGGCGGAATACGGCGACTACACCGGCGGGCCGCGCTTGGTGACGCAGGAAACGCGCGCGGAAATGCGCCGCATCCTGAATGAGATCCAGGACGGCCGCTACGCCAAAGCCTGGATCGAGGAAAACCAAAAGGGCCGCCCCTGGTTTGACGCCCAGCGCGCCGCCGGACAGGAACAACTCATCGAGCAGGTAGGCAGGGGACTCCGGGCAAAGATGCCCTTCCTGGATCCCGTGGAAGCCCCCGTTCTCACGCCATCTACCAACTAGGAGCACCCATGCAGATCTGGCTGGATGGCTGCCTCGTCGCGGCCAAGGACGCCTCTATCTCTCCACTGGCCCACGGCCTGCACTACGGCACCGGCGTCTTTGAAGGCATTCGCGCTTATCGCAGCGCTAAAGGACCCGCCATCTTCCGGTTATCGGATCACCTGGATCGCCTGGGCCGGGGCGCAGAGGCCCTGGGCATGGCGGTGGACCTAGAGGACCTCCATCGCGGGTGTCTGGAAGCTCTTCAAGCCAGTGGATTGGAAGAGGCCTACCTCCGCCCCCTGGTGTTTTATGAAACCGGAGGCCTGGGCCTGGATGTCGCTGGATTGAAAGTTCGGCAGATGGTGGCGGCTTTGCCGTGGCGGAACCATCTCGGCGATGCGGGAGAGCAGCGCGGCGTGCGCCTGCGCACCAGTCCCTATCGCCGGAATTCAGCCGCGGCGCTGCCACCCTTGAAGCTCTGCGGTGGCTACGTGAACTCGGTATTGGCCAAGCTCGAAGCCACCCACGCGGGCTTTGACGAAGCCCTGTTCACGGATGCTGCCGGCAACGTGGTGGAGTGCACCGGCGAGAACGTGTTCCTGGTGAAGAAGGGCCGCATCACCGCGGTTCAGCATGGCGACGCGCTGCCGGGCATCACGCGGGAAACCATCCTGGCGCTCACGGGCGCTGAATCTCGGACAGTGGCCTTGGACGAATTAAAGGCTGCGGATGAAGTCTTCCTCACGGGCACCAGCGCTGAGGTGACCGCCGTGGGCGCGCGGGACGAACGCAGTTGGACGTTAAACCCCGTGACACGGGAATTGCAGGCCCTCTACCAGCGGGTGGTTCATGGCGAGGCCGAAGCCTCGCGCGGCTGGCTCACGCCGTTGCAGGTGAGCGTATGAGTGGCGCCGTATCCAGTGACGTGGTGAGCCTGGAGGATCTTTTGGCGGCGCGCGAAAGGCTGCATCCCCATGTGCGCCGGACGCCCGTCATGGGGCTCAGGGTGCCCACGCCTAGGGGCCCGCAGGAGGTGCTCTTCAAGCTGGAGCTGCTGCAAGTCACGGGTGTCTTCAAGGTGCGCGGGGCCTTCAACGCCCTGCTCCAAACCCCCGCGGAAAAAGTGCTGGCCTGCTCCGGCGGAAATCACGGTCTCGCCGTGGCCCATGCCGCCGCGGCCCTGGGCAAACGCGCCATCATCTTCGTTCCGCTGACGGCGGCGCGCCTCAAGGTGGAGGGCATGCAGCGCTTGGGCGCCGACGTTCGTTCAGTGGGAGCTTCGCCCCGGGAAGCCTTCCAAGCCGCGGATGACATGGCCCGGGACTCCGGCCTGCCCATGATCCATCCCTACGATCAGGCTGAGGTCATCGCGGGGCAGGGGACTCTGGGGCTGGAGCTTTTGGAACAAGCGCCCGAAGTCCGCCATTGGCTCATGGCCGTGGGCGGGGGTGGTCTGGTGGCGGGCTGTTCGGTCGCGTTGGAAGGACGCGCTCAAATCATTCCGATTGAACCCGAGGGCTGTCCGGGACTCTTCGAGGCTCAAGCCGTCGGTCATCCCGTGGCGGTGAAATCCGAAGGTTGCGCCAGCACCAGCTTGGGACCCCCGAGTTTGGGCGAGGTGCCCTGGATGATTCTCAGGGATCGCCCGAATCACCGCCTGGCCCCCTGTGTGCTGGTGGATGAGGGCGCCATTCTTCGGGCTCAAGGCTGGCTTTGGCGAGAGGCCCGTCTCGTGGCGGAACCCGGCGGCGCCACCGCCTTGGCGGCCCTGATGAGCGGAGCCTGGGCGCCAGCGGATGATGAGCCCCTGGGCGTCGTGCTCTGTGGCGGCAACGCGGACGGACTTCCTGCTTGTGAATAACACATTTGGCCTGCGCATAATATTCATTCGTGAGCTTCAGGAACCGGACCGATGCCTGTCGGCCGTTATCTAAAGGAAGGACACACCGTGGCACTCTCCGAGTCGCTGGACAGTATTTCCCTAGGCAAGATCGTCGTCATCCGCGAGCAGCTGATGAAGGCGCAGGCGGCGGGCCAGACCGTGTACCGGCTGGAATCTGGGGATCCGAGTTTTTCCGTCGCACCCCACGTTCTGGCCGCGCTGCAAGCGGCTGCGGTGGCGGGGAAAACCCACTACATCCCCAACGACGGCATCCCCCAACTGCGGGCGGCCCTGCGGGACAAGCTGCGGCACAAGAACAAGATCGCGGCCGTGACCGAGAACGATATCTTCGTCACCAACGGCGCCATGCACGCGCTCTTCGTGACCTTCTCCTGCCTGCTGAAAACTGGCGACGAAGTCATCGTGCCGGACCCCATGTGGACCGAAGTCGTGGAGAACATCAAGCTCGCGGGCGGTGTGCCCGTGGGCGTTCCGCTGAAATTCGAGAAGGACTTCGAGTACGATCCCGCTGATATTCGCGCGCGCATCACGCCGCGCACCAAAGCCATCTTCTTGAACACGCCCCACAATCCCACGGGGGCGGTGTTGTCCAAGGAAACGTTATTGGAGATTCTGGCCATCGCCGAGGCCCACGGTCTTTGGATCATCAGCGACGAGGCCTACGAAGACGTGCTCTACGCGCCGAACGAGCATCACTCCATCGCCGCACTGGCGCCGCACTATCTGGACAAGATCATCAGCGTCTATTCATTCTCCAAGACCTACGCCATGAGCGGGCTGCGGGTGGGCTGCATCGTCACCACCGACTCTGTGCTTCAATCCCGCATTCCGAAACTGCTGCGCTGCACCATCAACGGCGTCAACAGCGTCACCCAGTGGGCCGCGGTGGCCGCGCTGGAGGGGCCCCAGGACCAATTGGCGGAAATGCGCGATGAATACGCGCTGCGCCGGACGCTGCTGCTGGAAGCGCTTCAGGGCATCGAGGGCTTGCGTCCCTTCGCGCCCCATGGCGGCTTTTGTTTGTGGGCCCAACTGGATCCGAGCTTGGACGCGCGCTTGGGGTGTTCTAGTGGGGATGAACTATCGGAATGGCTGGCCCGGCAGGGCATCGGCAGCGCGCCGGGAGATGCTTTTGGCGTGACCTGCCACGATGCCATCCGCTTCGCCTTTAGTTGCGATACGGAAATGGTGCGCAGCGGCGCCATTGCCTTGCGACGCGCGCTGACGGGGCAGACCGCTGCATCCGCCGCGCCCCTCGCGGAAAGCCGATCCTGATATGCGCGTGGGCGTGGTCCAGATGCAAGTCGTCGATGGCGATGCCGCGGCTAATCTCCGGCACGCCGAAGCACTCATCAACGTCCACCCTGGCGCGGCTCTCTACGTGCTCCCGGAACTTTGGACAACGGGCTACGCCCATTCGTGCTGGCCTGCGGTGGCCCAGGAGCACACGCCGGCCATCTGCCAAGCGCTTCAATCCCTCGCCCAAAGCTCCCACGCTTGGATCGCCGGGAGCATGATCAGCCGCAACGAAAATCAGCAGCTCGTGAACCGGCTCTGGGTTTTCTCACCCGATGGCGCGGCGCCGATCTTCTACGACAAGGGCCATCTCTTCGAGCCCATGGATGAACATCTGTATCTGGTGGCGGGTAAGCGCCGCATTCGCTGTTCCATTGGCGGGGTTGAGACGGCCCTCAGTATTTGCTTCGATCTGCGCTTCCCCGAGATGTATCGCCGCGACGCGGTAGAAGGCGCAGAGATGTTCTTGGTGGTGTCCGAATGGCCCCATCCCCGCAGTGAGGCGTTAAGAACCCTGGCCCGCGCTCGCGCCATGGAGAACCAAGCCTACCTGGTGCTTTCGAACCGCGTGGGACCCGCGGATGACGGCACCATTTTCTGCGGTGGGTCCATGGTTGTCGGTCCCGATGGATCGGTGTTGGCGGACGCCGGGGACTCGGAAGGGGTGATCTTTGCGGACATTGATGCAGAGGCGGTTCGAGGGGGCCGAGCGGCATTTCCCGTGCTGGGGCTGAGGCAGGCAGGGCTGGATTTCTGAGGTTGGATGCATCCTGGCCAAGCAAGACCCGCGTCCTTCAATAAGCCCTTGAAAGGCCTAGTTTCAGGGGCTCGTTTCCATGGATGGGCACAGCCAAGCGAATGGCTTCACCGACTTTTCCATAGATTCGATGGCTTCCCCGCTGACGCAGAAGTGCCCAGCCGTTCTGCTCCAGAAAACGACAGAACTCCTGGCCGGACGGCGGGTTCAAATGGCGAATTCCAGGAGACGGCCACCCCCTTGGAGATCAAGGTCACCAAGTGAAGTTTCCATGAGCAATTCCACAACCTCTTTGAGGTTCGCTTGCAGCTCATCCAGGCTCTCCGCTTGGGTATAGCAGCCAGGCAGGGCGGGTACCTCGGCCCAGAACCCGCCTTCCTTCGCTTCATGCACTATGGCCACGACGCGCATCTTGCACCTCTTGGCAAAGTGTACGCTTCTACCGGGCTTCTGCACTCTTCACTGCCCAATTTCATTGATCTGTGGTTTCAATAACTCCATGGCCGAATCCCTTTCCTTCCGACCTATCCGTCTCGAAGACGACGCGGCGATGGCTTCGATCATCCGCGCGGTGATGCCGGAGTTCGGTGCGGACGGTCCCGGCTTCGCCATCCATGACCTTGAAGTGGATGCCATGTGCGCTTCTTATTCCGTTCCCGGCGCGGCCTACTTCGTGGTGGAAACCGCCGAAGGCTCCGTCATCGGCGGGGGTGGCGTCGCGAAATTGGATGGCGGCGACTCGGGCGTGTGCGAACTGCGGAAGATGTATTTTCTTCCCGAGGCGCGCGGCACCGGCATGGGCGAAAAACTGCTGCGCCACTGTCTTTCCACGGCCAAGGACCTGGGCTACAAAACCTGCTATTTGGAAACGCTAACGGGCATGGACGCCGCCATGCGGCTCTACGAAAAAGTAGGATTCCAAAAACTTTGTGCGCCCATGGGCGCCACAGGCCATGGCGGATGCGATCGCTGGTTCGCGAGGGAACTGTGATCCGGCTTCCGGCTTCCGGCCTCCGGCTTCCGGCCACGCGAAGCGAAGCCCTGGTGCAGACGACGTTGGGTGGGATTTTTCATCGCGCATCATTTCAATACGCGCCAAAGGCGCGGGGCACCCTTTGCGGAAGCCGGAAGCCGGACCATCCGACAGAAGCGAAGCGAATGGAGGATGGGACCGTGAGCGAAGCGAACGGCCCCGAAGGGGCGAGTGGCGGAGCTCCGAGTCAAGCCGGGAGCCGGAAATGATTCTCGGCCTCGGCACGGACCTCTGCCCACCCTCGCGGTGGAAGCATCTGGTGGAGCGATTCGGCGCGGAGAAATGTGCGCATAAATTTCTTCACGCCGACGAAGCGGCCTACCTGCTCGGCGGCAATCGCGACCGCTTACCGGAGCGGCTGGCGGGTCGCTGGGCCCTGCGCGAAGCCTTCGGGAAGGCACTGGGGTCGGGCCTTTCAGGGTGGTCCTGGAAGTCCCTGCGTTACCTGAATGGGCGACTCTGGTCGGAGGGAGCTCTTGCCGAGCAGCTTCGGAATCGAGGCATCACGCGGCTTCATGCCTCCGTGAGCCACGATGGCGACATCGCCATGTCCTTCGTGATTTTAGAGGGCGATTCAGAGCGCGGCGAGCGTCACGATTAATGTAGGCGGGGGCGGCACCCGATCCACCAGGCTTCGTCCACAAAGCGCCGGCGTGAGAAAAGCGAAAAAACAAAGGCCACGGATTTACCGGATTCACACGGATTTGTTATCTTCTGGTTTTTAAAAATCTGTGAAAATCCGCGCAATCCGTGGCTCGATTTTTTTGGTGAACTCGCGTTCCTATCGGATATTGCTTTGTGTCCTTCAAGCCATTTCCTGATTACCAATGATCCTCAGCCAATTTGCGCGCTTCCCCAACACCCTGGCCCGCACAGGATCGCGAGAAAAAGCGAGACCCAGAGGTGAGATGGAAAAAGAAGCCACGGATTCACACAGATGTCCGTCATCGGAGCGCCGAGCGAAAATGGGTGTGGCGCTATCATCGCAATGTTTTTTGGAACCGCGAAAAACGCCAATGCACGCGAAAAAAATAAGCCACAAAGGACGCAGAGATCACAAAGAGTGCCTTTGTGTGCTTTGCGTACTTTGTGGCTGATTTAGTTTTTTTCAGTCTCGCGGTGGCTCAGGGCTTTTCGCGTGATTTGGCAGTAGGTTTTTTGGGCTGATGATTGTTGGTAATCAGGAGCCATTTTATCTTTGGTGAATGTGGGTCGGCATCAGAGGGTCCGGAATAGGGTCAGCACCCGGATTTCGGCGGCGCCCGCCTTCGTCAAGATTTGTGCGCAGCGCAGCAGCGTCGTGCCGGTGGTCCACACGTCATCCACCAGCAGAATGATCTTGCCTTCCACCTTTGCGCCGTCTCTCAACGCGAAGGTTTTTTGAGGGAGACGTCGTCGCTGATTTTCGGGACGGCCGGTTTGACGCGGGCTTCGCAGCGATTTACGCAACATCGGAACGAAAGGCCTTTCGAGGCGCTTAGCACTGAGTTTCGCCAGGTCCTCCGCCAAATCGAATCCACGACTCCATTTTCTCCAAGGATGGGCGGGCACGGCGGTGATGAGATCCACTTCCGCGGCGAAATCCGGCAATGGCATCTTGGCCGCGCGACCTAGTAGCGCCGCCCGCCAGCCCCACTCCCCCGCCTTGATGCCGGGCATGAGCATGGCGCCAAAGGCGGGCCTTCCGCCGTGGTAATCAAACAGCGCATCACCCCGGCTCCAGGCCACGGGCTCGGGGCATTCACGGTCCTCGCCGTGACTTAGGGCGCAGCGGATGCAACGGCCTTCAGGCAAAAGAATCAACCCCGACCAACAGCGGCCGCAGAGCCCGGCTTCGGAATGGTCTTCGAGGGCTCCCAAGCAGCCCCGGCAACGCAGGGCACAAGCGCGCAAACGCAAAAAAGCTCCCAGGATCGGGAGCTTTTCTGGCGGCAAAAGCCGCAAGGTCATGCGGCGGAACCGTTGTTGAGCTTGCTGTGATTCTTCCCATAGCCGAAGTAGATGAAAAACCCGATGATCAGCCAAACGATGAGGCGCAGCCAGGTGTCCTTCGGCAGATTTGACATCACCCAGATGCAGGCGAGGGCGCCAAGACCGCCGATGATGACGGCCCCGGCAGTACCGCCAGGCACCTTGAAGGGACGGGCCACGTCGGGGTTGTTGATGCGGAGGATGGGCACGCCAACGCAAACCAGCACGAAGGCCAACAGGGTGCCGATGGAGACCAATTCACCCACGAGGCTCATGGGCATCAGGCCGCCGCAAATGGCCACAAAGACCCCCGTGACCACCGTGGCCCGATGGGGCGTTCCAAACTTGGCGTGGGTGGTGCCAAACCAAGGCAGCAGGCCGTCCTTGCTCATGGCGTAGAAGATGCGCGTCTGACCCATCATCATCACGAGGATCACCGAAGTCAGGCCGCTGAGGGCGCCCAGCTTGACGAGGAAAGTAAATATTTTTGCGGCTCCCAAGCTCCAGTGCCGCAGGGCCACGATCTTATCAATGCCCACCGCCACGGGATCCGAAACGCCCAGCAGCTTGTAGGGCACCACGCCCGTCAGCACCAGGGCCATCAGGATGTAGAGGATGGTGCAGACCACCAGGGAACCGAGGATGCCGATGGGCAGGTCCCGCGTGGGGTTCTTGCATTCCTGCGCGGTGGTGGAAACCGCGTCGAACCCGATGTACGCGAAGAAGACCACGCCTGCGCCCGTGAACACGCCAGGCCAACCGTAGCTGATAATGTCTTTGCCCGCCCGCACGCTGGGGCCCACCGGGGGCACGAGGCTGGCGAGACCCGTCGCGGCAGGGTTTCCGATCCAATTCGCGTGATCCACCACCGCCCAGCCGAGGATGATGAAGATCAGGACGATGGACACTTTCACGATGACGATGAGGTTGTTCACGAAGGCGGATTCCTTCATGCCCCGATACAGAATGGACGCGACGAGCAGCGCCACGAAGGTGGCGGGGATATTCCAAACCCCATGCACCTGGGTTCCATCGGAGAGCGTCACGAGATTGCCCCAGGGGCCCTCAGTGAAGCGCAGCATCCCATCGGACAGATGGATGCCAAGGGTTTTTTGGATCATGGAAAGGAAGTAGCCGGACCACGAAACCGATACGGTGACGGCGCCAAAGGCATATTCGAGAATCAAATCCCAGCCGATGATCCAGGCGATGAACTCGCCCATGGTGGCGTAACTATAGGCGTAGGCCGAGCCTGACACCGGCACCATGGCCGCCATCTCCGCGTAGCAAACGCCCGCCAAGGCGCAAAGGATGCCGCCGATGACGAAGCTGTACACGATGCCGGGGCCTGCGTAATAAGCCGCGGCCGTGCCCGTGAGCGAGAAGATGCCCGCGCCGATGATGGCGCCGATGCCGAGCGTCGTGAGGTTGAAGGCGCCCAGGGTGCGCTTGAGCGTGCCTCCTTGCCCGCCTTCTCCGGCGTTGGGATCATTGGCGTCCGAGATGAGACGAGCCAAGTCTTTCTTAGCGAAAAGTCCCGACATGAAGGAACCTCCTGAAACTGCGATATGGGGGGCTGACAATCTGGCAATGCTATCAGGGGATGGCCATAGGCCCAAGCGTTGCGAGGTAGGGGTAGGGGTCCCTACGCCAGGCCCGCCTTTGCGCCCGCGCCCAGACTAGGGCAGGCTTGTGCGATTCCTGGATTCCGAATGCTCAAACCTTTGTGGGAAGACTTCGCGCCCTCCAAGCGCTGCGATTGGGTGGACCAGCTGCGCGGCCTCGCGGTGCTGGTGATGATGGAGGTCCACTGCGTCAACGTGTGGCTGAACCTGAAGCTGCGGCCCGAATGGCTCAACTATGTGAATGGTCTGGTGGCGCCCAGTTTCATGATGTGCGCGGGCTTCAGCCTAGTGTTATCGACCTTTCGCGCCGATGGCACCTTGAGGCCCTTCAAGGACAGTTTCAAACGTTACCTTTTCATCCTAGCCTGCGCCTATGCGCTTCATGCGCCGGGCCTCACCTTGGCTGAATGGACGGTGCTAGCCACGCCGCATAAATGGCGCGAGCTTTTCAAAATTGACGTGATGCAGTGCATTGTCTATTCCCTGTTCATCCTGCAAGGGTTGGCGCGGGCCTTGAGGCGACCTCGGGCCTTCGCCTTCGTGGCGCTCGGGCTAGCCATCTACATCCCCCTTGTCTCGCCTTACCTTTGGGCCCATGGCATGGCGGATGGGCTCTGGTTGCCGGTGCGCGGGCTCTTTAATGGCAACGTTGACCGCGGGGTGCAGGCCCTTTTCCCGCTCTTCCCCTGGCTCGCCTTCGTGAGTTTCGGCGCTTTTTTGGGGGGCATGTACCGCCTTGCCAGACAAGACCATGAAGAGGGTGGGAAGGCCGCGTGGACCGAAGGCCGTTTCCTGCTCGCGCTTTTCACCCTGGGCTTCGTCCTGTGGCTCTGGGGCAGCCATGCGAAGGAGGGCTGGCTCTGGAAGGGGACGTGGGTGCAGGATTCCACGACCAAGGCTTGGCTATTGGACGGCCAGTGGAACTGGGATGAATTGAAGAACCTGCACAACACCACGCTGCCCAGCGTCGCGGACCGCCTGGGCTGGATCTGCATGGGTGGCGCGGCGCTGGGTTTCATCGAAGGCATGCGCCGCCACTTTAGGGGCGAGAACTGGATCGCTGCGTCCAGCAAAGAATCCCTGTTGCTCTACCTGCTGCACCTCAACCTCATCTTCGGTGTGCTGCTCTCCCAGCCCGTGCTGAACGTCACGGGTCTTGACTGGAATACCCAGGGCTGGTCGGTGACCCTTGCGCTCACGGCTCTGGTGATCGGCGCCAACATTGCCGTAGCCCTCGGATGGCAGCGGGTCCGCAGGGACGTGGACAAGATGAGGCGGCTCCAGCACCTGGGTGTTTCGGCCCTGGTCATTTGGTTCCTGGTGGGTGGCTGGTGGACCTTCCGCTACTACCTCCGCAGCCCCGAGCTGGCGCGGGAGCCTTACGTGTTCCTCGACGCCGCCCGAGCCCGGAAGCAGCTTCCCCCTACGCCCGACGGCCTGACTCGGGACGCCGATGAATATTTCCGCGAGGCCGCGCGACGGCGCGTGAACCTGAGTGACGAAGCCAAGGTGAAGATCCGCGAGCAGATCCAGCGGCGAAGCCCGGCGGAAGGGGTTCGGTGAAGCAGGTTCAATTTTTGATGTTCGATTTGTGGCGCGGACCTTTTCCCCTCACCACCTCGAACCTCGTCCCTCCTCCCTGCCCAAGCCCCTGATAACCTAATCCCGTGACCGACCCAAGCAGTAGCAGCATTCATCTCTGGCTCGGCTTTGCCGTGGCCGCGCTCCTGATCTACCGGGGGGTCATGGCCACGCTGCTGTCGGCCTACCACGCGCTGTCCTCCGTGCAGCGGCGGCGGCTGCTGGAGGAGGAGGCCATCGCGGATCCCCTGCTGGCGGGGCTTCTGGCGCGGCCCCATGTGCTGGGGATGGGACTTGGCCTCTGGAGCCAGGCTCTACTGGCCTTACTACTGGTGTTCATCTGGCCCTTCCACGACGTGCTTCCAGGTGGAGGGTGGACCTTGGCGGCGGCGGCTCTGCTCTACGTCTGGGCCCTGGATCTGGCGCTGCCCACGCTATTGACAGGTCGGAATCCCGCCACCTGGATCGTCCGCCTCTTTCCCCTGTACTCGCCTTTTCACCGGATTCTCGTGCCCCTGGTAGCGCCCGTCGCGAAAATATTCGAACGGCAGCGGGAGGAGCAGGACAAGGCCCGGGAAGACGAGGACGAGGACGCCACCGAGGATGCCGTGACGGCGTTGCTGGAAGAGGGCGAAGCCGAGGGCATTCTAGAGGAGACCGACAGCCTGCTCATCCGCAACGTGGTTAATTTTGGCGATACGGTGGTGCGCGAAGTGATGACGCCGCGAACCTCCCTGGTGGCCCTGTCGGTCGAAGCCACCGCCAAGGAGGCCTGGACGGCCTTTCGCGAGAGCCGCCACTCCCGCATTCCTTTGTTCGAAGGCGGCATCGACAAAGTGGTGGGCGTTCTGCTGTTGAAGGATCTGCTGCAACATCCCGAGTCCGAATGCAAGGATCTGCGGGGTCTCATGAAGGCCGCGCAGTTCGTGCCCGAGAGCAAGCCCATCGAGGAATTGTTGCGAGACCTGCAGCGGGCCCGCGCCCAGATGGCCATCGTGGTAAACGAGTTCGGGGGCGTCTCCGGGCTGGTGACGGTGGAGGACCTGCTGGAAGAAGTCTTCGGCGAGATCCGCGACGAGCATGAAGGCGCCCCGGACATGGTGGAGCAGCAACCGGGAGTTTTCCTGGTCTCGGGCCACGTCCACGTGGAGGACCTCGAACAGCGCATGGGCCTTTCCTGGGAGCGTGGCGGCTTCGATACGGTGGCGGGCTTGGTAATGGCGCGCCTGGGCCGGGTTCCCCAAGCCGGGGACCGGGTGCAGGCGGAGGGCGCCCTGCTGACCGTCACGCGCATGGAAGGCCCCCGCATCCTTCAGGTGAAGGTGGAGCGCACCAACGGGGCCGCGGCCTAATGTTGAAAAAATTTCTGGTGTGGTCGGCGATCCTCGCCCTGCCCATGGTGTTGATCGTGGTGCGGCGCCGGGAAAAGAGGCGCCTCACGCCCCAGCCTCGGGGCATGGTGCTGGGCCTTTATTCGGGCGAGCCGGATTACGACTACCGCGAGGAGCTGGATCGCATCAAAGCCACGGGGGCCACCGGCGTGAGCCTTCAGGCCATCTACCGCATGGAGCGCCACGATAGCGTCGAGATCGTCCGCCATCCCACCAGCAGCCCCACCGATGAGGCCCTGCGGCGCACCTTCCGGCAAGCGAAAGTGCGCGGCCTGCGGATGATGTTCTTCCCCACCATCAACCTGCGGGACGAGGCGGATAAAGAGAAATGGTGGCGCGGGAACATCCGGCCCAGGGACTGGGACGCCTGGTGGAGGAACTACACGGCCTTCAACGTCCACCTCGCGGAACTGGCGCAACAGGGGGGCGTGGAATGGTTCAGTGTGGGCACTGAGATGGCGAGCACCCAATCCTATCCCGAGCGCTGGTGCGCCCTGGTGGCCGAGGTGCGAAAGGTCTTCCACGGAAAAATCGTCTACAGCGTGAACTTCGATAGCCACGATAGTTTCACCTTTGGCGATTGTCTCGATGTCATCGGCATCAACACCTACGACCCCATCGCCAAATTCGATGAGTACCCCTCAAAAGTCCAGATCCGCGACGAATGGTGGTGGATCGTGAACAAGGCCCGCACCCTGCAAGCCCGGTTCCATCGTCCCGTGATGATCACGGAGGTGGGCTATCCCTCCGTCGCCCATGCCCACGTGGGGCCCTGGGATTTCCGCACCGAGAAGCCCGTGGACCTTTCCTTGCAAAACGAGCTGCTGAAGGGGGCCTTCGGCGTGCTGCGCAACTGGTCTGATGGCGAAGCCGTTTTCTATTATCTCTATGGTGAGAACCTCAACCAGAAGCCCGTGGGCGGCCTCCAGGACCGCACCTACGCCATTTGGGGCAAGCCCGCCGAAGCGACCGTGCGGGACTATTTCGCCCTGCCCATTTTCGCAGGCCACATCCCGCCCAAACCCGAAGACATCCACAACGCGGTCATCCAGTCCCTGGTGGCGCAGAAGCGCAAGGAGCTTCGCTATGTCGACGGCAAGGTCGCGCCTTGGGCGGATCAATGGATGAAGGCGCATCCCGCGGATCGCGACGCGGCCGAGGCCATCCTGGCAAAGGAACCTAAGCCCGCCAAACAGATCCCGAAGGGGCGCGAGAGGAATGAGGGATGAGGTATGAGGTGTGAGGTGTGAGGTACGAGGCAAGCTGATCTTCCTCTTCCTACCTCACACCTCGTCCCTAGCCCCTGGAATGCGTTAACCTCTTCCCCCATGGCCCTCCCTCGCAGCCCCTCCTCTGAGCCCGCTAAGGCCCCCTTGAAGATTGTTCTGTTCGTGGAGGACGAGGTCAGCACCCTGCGCTTCTATAGCGCCGGATTACGAGGGCTGCACGAGTTCAAGTTCCTGCTGGCGGAGAACGGCCAGCAGGCCCTGGATGCGCTGAAGGCCAACAACGTGGACGTGGTGGTGACCGACCTGAGCATGCCGGTTATGGATGGCTTCACCCTCATCACCCGGCTCACGGCCAAATATCCGTCGATTCCCGTCCTGGTGGTATCCGCCATGTCTGAAACCAAGGCGGGGCAGGAGGCTCTGCAACTGGGCGCCCTGCGGGTTCTTTCAAAGCCCCCGCGCCTTTCCACCCTCATGGAGGAAATCCGCGCCGCCGCTCAACGGAAGGCCGAAGGGCTGGTCAAGGGGATCAGTCTGGGCAGCCTCTTGCAGCTGCTCAATTGGGAGCAAAAGACCTGCACCCTCACGGTCAAGAGCGAAGGCCGCGTGGGCATGATGTATCTGCGCCAGGGCGAGGTGGTGAGCGCCGCCTACCGGGAGCATGAAGGCATCGTCGCGGCCTACGAGATTTTGACTTGGGAGCTTCCGGAGATCGAATTCGTGGAGGCCTGCCGCATGGATCGCATCATTGACCTACCTGTGGCGGAATTGCTGATGAATGTGGCGATGATCACGGATCATTCCACCCGTTCCGGCAAGGCCACCGAGCCTGGGAAACCCAAGCGTTAACGCATCGTGGTTGCCCGGCTCCAGAGTCCACTGGCGGATCGGCCAAACAATCCAGGATAGCTGGAAGGAAATTTTTTTACACGACTTGAACTGAAAAGATTCTAGCGACAGCCTTAAGGTTCAGTCAGGAGAGCCCATGCTCGCGAAGCCCCGCCTTCTGACCCCCGGCCCCACTCCACTCCTGCCGGAGGGTCTCTCAGCTCAATCCATGGCCACGGTCCATCATCGGACCCCGGCCTTCAAGGCTCTGTTCCGCAGCGCCCGAAAGGGTCTGCGCCGTTTCTACCGTCTGGAAGAGGGGGAAGAAGTGGTCCTCTTTTCCGGCAGCGGCACCGCCGCGCTGGAGGCTTCGCTGGTGAACGCAGCCAAGCCCGGAGATACGGTGCTGGTGGCCCACGCCGGGAAATTCGGCGAGCGATTTTTGAAGATCGCGAAAGCCTACGGGCTTTCGGTTTTGGAAATCCAAGCGCCCTACGGCGAAACCTTTTCCGAAGACCAAATCCGCGCTGTAGTACAAACAGCACCGAAGCTGGCGGCTGTTTGCATCCAGGAGCATGAGAGCAGCACCGGCGTGCGGCATCCCGTAAAAGCCCTGGCGGCGCGGGTACGAGAGCTCCAGCCGGAATGCCTGATCCTGGTGGATGGCATCACGGGCGTGGGGGTTCATGACATAAAAATGAGCGATGGCCTTGATGCGCTGGTCTGCGGATCCCAAAAAGCCTTGGGGCTGCAACCGGGCCTGGCCTTTCTCGCCATGAGCCCCCGCTACCTCGCCCAGCTCGAAGGCCCGCACCTGCCGCGCTTCTATTTCGACATCCGCGCGGAATTGAAAGCCCACGCGGATAACGGAACCGCCTGGACGCCCGCCATCGGACTCGTCGCGGCCCTCGATGCCGCCTGCACCTGGCTGGATGGGATCGGCGGGGTGGAAGCGCTCATCGCCAATGCCACCTTGCAAGCCACCGCCTTCCGCGCCGCCCTGAAGGAATGGGATCTCCCCTGCTTCGCCAAGGCTCCTGGCAACGCGCTGACGGGTGTAACCGTGGAGGGCTCCAGCGCAATCTTGAAAGCCCTTAGGGATAAGGCAGGCTTGAGTTTGGCCAATGGTCAGGGCGAGCTTGAAAATCACATGATCCGCGTCGCGCACTTGGGCTACGTGGACAGCCTCGACACCCTCATGGTCGTGAGCACTCTCGAAATGGCCTTCAAAGCCTTCGACGTGAAGATCGCCCGCAGCGGCTGCGAGGCCGCTCAAGAAGTGCTGGCCAATTCACTGAGATAACCGCGAAAAACACGAAATCACGCGAAACCTTTTGGCGCTTTTTCGCGTCTATTCGCGGTTCCATTCTTTTCATTTTTAGGAGTTTCCCATGCGAGTTCTCGCCTGCGATGGCATTCATGAAGACGGCCTTAAGACCTTCCGCGGCGCGGGTTGGGAGGTCATCACGTCCGACCCGATCAAGGATCCGGCGGCCCTTTCCAAGGCACTGAAAGACGTGGAGGTGCTGCTGGTGCGCAGCGCCACCAAGGTTCCGGCGGAAGCGCTCCAAGGTGCCAACGCGCTGAAGGTCATCGGCCGCGCTGGTGCGGGCGTGGACACCATCGATGTGGACGCCGCGACGGATCGCGGCATCGCGGTGATGAACGCGCCGGACGGCAATACCCTGGCCGCCGCGGAGCAGGCCATGGCGCTGCTCTTCGCGCTGGCGCGGCACACGCCGAGAGCCGACGCGGAGATGAAATCCGGGGAGTGGCCCAAGGCGGGCCTCACGGGATTTGAGCTGGAGGGCAAACGGCTGGCGGTCATCGGCCTCGGGCGCATCGGTGCCACGGTGGCGCGCAAAGCGCGGGGCATCGGCATGGAGGTGGCGGCCTTCGATCCCTTTCTTCCCCAAGCCGTCGCCGCCCGCATGAACGTACCCATGATGGAGTTCGATGCGCTCCTGGCCTGGTGCGACATCATCACGCTGCACATCCCCCGCACGGCCGAAACCACGAATCTGCTGGACGACAAAAAACTCAAGAAATTAAAAAAAGGCGCCTACATCATCAACGCCGCGCGGGGCGGATTGGTGGATGAAAAGGCCCTGGTGAAGCTGCTCGATTCGGGCCATCTCGCGGGAGCCGCGCTGGATACTTTTGTCATCGAACCGCTGCCCGCGGATTCGCCGCTGCGCAGCCATCCCAAGCTCATCCTCACGCCGCACCTAGGCGCTTCTACGTCCGAAGCGCAAAAGGCCGTGAGCACCATTCTCGCGCGGCAGATCATGGATTTCATCCAAACCGGCGCCGTGGCGGGCTGCGTGAATCTTCCGCCGCTTTCCGCCGAAGCCGCCCAGGAGATGGGACCCTGGATGCCCCTGATGAGCGCCCTAGGAAAACTCTGTTCGCGTCTCGTTCCCGCGCCTACCAAACTGCATCTCACCTACGCGGGCCGCGTGGACAAGCTGGATCCGAAGCCGCTCACGCGGATGCTGGTGGCGGCTTTGCTGGGCACGGCTTCGGGTCGTGTGACGCCAGTGAATGCGCTGAATGAGGCCGTACTTCGAGGCCTTTCCGTCAGTGAAACCGTGGGTGGTGATGGGGATGGATTTGATCGCCTGCTGCGGGTGCGCGTGGAAGACGATGAACATGCCCGCGAGATCGAAGCCACGCTGCACCGGGGTCCTCGCGTGGTGCGCATGGATGGGGTGGAACTTGAATTCGATCCCCGCGGCCACTTCCTGCTCATGCGCAACGAGGATCGTCCGGGCATCATCGGCCTCGTGGGGTCGCACCTGGGCGCCGCGGGTATCAACATCATCAATTTTTCACTGGGCGCGACGGGCGATGGTCAAGCCCTGGCCGCCATCACCGTGGACCGCGTCGTACCCGCCAAGCAGCTAAATTCGCTGCGAGGAATACCGGGGATTCTTACGCTTGAAATGGTCTAACCGCGAAAGGCGCGAAACGCCGCGAAAGAAGAACATGCCCTTTCGCGGTTTCATTTTCTGGAGCCTATATGCGCATTCTCCTTGCCCGTCACGGTGAAACCTCTTGGAATGCCCAAGGGCGCTATCAGGGACAGATTGATATTCCCCTTTCGGACGTGGGGGAAGCTCAAGGCTTTGCCTTGGGTGAGCGGCTGAAGGGCCTGTCCATCACCCGCGCCGTGGCCTCGCCGTTGTCGCGCGCCAAACGCACGGCGGAATTGGGGCTCGGTGATCGCGCGGTGATGTTGACCACCGAAGCAGGTCTCATGGAAATCGCCCACGGCACCTGGGAAGGCCTGCTGGCGTCGGAAATCCGCGAAGTGGATGGCGCAACCCTGGCGGCTTGGCGGGATTCGCCCCACACCGTTTTGATGCCGAAGGGCGAATCCCTCCAGATGGTGTTGGACCGCGCCTGGCCTGCCTTCGTGAAAGCCTGCGCGGGTCTAGGCGAGGCAGACACGCTGCTGCTGGTGGCCCACGACGCGGTGAACCGCGTCCTGCTCTGCCGCATCCTGGGCCTGCCCCTATCGCGCTGCTGGGCCTTCCGCCAAGCGCCCACTACGCTGAATCTGCTGGAAGGTCCGGATGTGGATCATCTCGAGGTGGTCCGTCTCAACGACTGCGCGCACACCACCGCGTTTTTTGGCGAAGCCGTGCATCGGGCGCTGTGATTGGTTTTCGGGGTGCTTCACTCCAATTCATGAGCTTCGGCGAACCCTTGGATTAAATTAGGCCAAGAGGCCCTGTCGTGAACCCGCGTTCATCTGATGCACTTTCCCGCCGCGAATTCTTGGAAGGCTCCGCCGCCGCGATGACCCTGGCTGCGGGGCTGCCACTTGGGGTGTCGGCGATGGGGCAAGATGCCTACGAGGAATCGCTAAAAGTGCTCCGGGGCGCGGGCCCAGAATATGCGGGCGGGCTCGCCAATCATGGACCCATGGCCGCGGAGGCCTATGTGGCCCTGGGCTGCGAAGACAGAGTGCTGGCGTGGGTTCGAGGGTATCGGAAGAAACTGGATGAAGGTGCTCCGAAAGGCGATTCGAAGGCCATCCATGACTGGCACGGGCAGTTGGGTTCCTATTCAGACTGGCCGCATTGGCTGGCCTTTTTTGAGGGGGAGATCCAGCGATCCACCTGGCGAAAAACACTCGCGATCTGGCTGCCGCGCTTGGCCCCAGGCATGGCCGGTGCCGCGGCGCATGGGTTGTTGCGCACGGCCTACGCGGCTCGGGGACTGTCGGTGCGGGAGACGCCTCTGCGACGGGAGGAATTAGCTCAAGGCCTCGCCTATTGGGCGGCGCGTTATGCGGAGCTGCCGGGGAACGGTGGCCTGACGAAAGGTACTGAGCGCCCAGTAGATCTGGTGCGTCACATTGAGGTCCATCAGGGCCCCAAGACGAGCCGGGGCCTCATCAGCGACGGCATCAAGGCTCTGGCGGATTTTCCGCCCTTCCAGAAAACCGCGCCGAGCGCCGATCTTCAGGGAGAAGCGGGGGCGATCCTTTCTTCCATCACCCTGGCCTGTGCCCAGGGGATGGTCACGAACCTGGGCCGCGGCAACTTATTTGCCATGACCCACGCGGTGACGGGCCCCAGTTCGCTTCGGATGCTGCTCCCCCACGCAGACCCAGAAGACCTGCCCTTGCTGCTTCACCATGCCTGGCGATTGGGCTTCGGGTTGCTCTCGGCCTTTGGCTCGGCGGCGAAGCAGGCCCTACCCCGAAGTGTGCCCTCCTCACGGGATGACTTGGTGGCGCGGGCCCTCAAGGTTCGCGATGAACACGGGATGAAATTGTTAGCGGCCTGTGCAGAGGAATCCGCAATTTTATCGAACCCGGTTTTCCTAATAGCGGCGGAGGCCGGAATCGAAAAATTTGAAAATTCGTAATTTTTAATAAAATTAATCATTCAATAAATACAGATATCAAATATTGAAATAATTAAATTTGTCTATTTTTTTATAAATTTTGTCATTTAATTATTTCTATTTTTATAATCATTTATTTTTTAAATATTAAAATAATTAATCTTATATTTTGGCACAATCCTCGATATTACTTGGTTGCCTGAAAGGAGGCAATCATGAACAAAACCCTTACTTCCCTCACCCGAGTCATCCTTCTTGCGATGGCTCTTCCCCTGGCCGCTGCCGGGAGCGCCAAGAGTGTCAGGCCCCCGAAGGCCTCGAAGGCCAAAGTCAGCGCCCCTTCTCACGCCATCAACCTCAATTCGGCCACCATGACTGAGTTGATGCAGTTGCCCAAAATCGGCGCGAAGACGGCCGAGCGCATCATCACCTTCCGCAAGGCTCACGGCGGTTTTCGCCGCTCCGAAGAGCTGATGAACGTGAAGGGCATCGGCGAGAAGTCCTATCAAAAGCTCCAGCCTTTCCTCAGCGTGGGCGCGGCTGCCTCGTCTCCGGTCACGGTGGCGACCACCACCAAGATGTCCCACCCCAAGCACGCCGCGGCCGTCCAATCCGCCGCCAAGAAGTAGGCGCGGACATGAGCATCGGCGCGCTTCTGCGTTCTTTTATTCCAGGGCCGGCCCCGCGCCGGTGCTCAAAGGGGTTCTCCCTCACCGAACTTTGCATTTCTATGGGGATCGTGAGCCTTCTAGGCGGACTCGGGGTCTCCACCCTCTCCTTGCCGAACCCTGGTCTTGCCGTGGTTCAGCAGGATTTGGAAGCTGCCCTGCGCCAGGCTTTCCATCAGGCCAGGGCCCAAGGCGCGAATGTCCACGTGGCTCTGGGTGCTCAAGCGGCCTCTTCCAACGTGATGCCCGTGGCCTTGCCAAAGAATGTCCATTGGGGCAAGCCCGCACGGGTGCCGCTTCCGCCGGGCATGGACGACCCCAAGGTGGCGGATGTCACCGGCGAGGCCCATGGCCGCATCACCGTGACGCCGATGCACACCGCTACCGCGACGGCCTGGTTTCTCAACGACGGGCAAGACGTCCTCTGCCTGCGGCTGGCGGGGCATGGGCACTACCAGATGTTGCGATGGCGGGCCGCCAAACATAAATGGGGGAGGAACTGATGCGCATCCTGGATCTATCACCGGATCAAAGACCCCGGGAACGCCTACTGGCGGGCCACGGCGAGGGCCTGA
Organism: Holophagaceae bacterium; assembly: GCA_025350765.1. GTDB lineage: Bacteria > Acidobacteriota > Holophagae > Holophagales > Holophagaceae > JANXPB01. The sequence goes on from JANXXC010000221.1 coordinate 52,534, forward strand.
GTGAAGCCGAACTCCTGGCTTTGCTATGGGGCAATGGACAGAAAGGCAAGAATGCCGTCGAGCTGGCCCAGGAACTGCTCACCCGCACGGGTGGTCTCTCGGGACTCATGCATCAGGGCCTGCAGGATTGGATGGATCAGCTCGGGATTGGTCCCGCCAAGGCCTGCCAGCTTTGGGCCGCCCAGGAACTCTGCCGCCGCAGTCAGCGCACCACCGTGAAGCCTCGCATCAATTCGCCCAAAGTCGCAGGAGCCTATTTGATGCCGCGCTGCCAGGGCTACACCGAAGAACGCTTCGGCTTGCTCGCGCTCAACGCCAAAGGGGATCTGCTGGCCGAGCGCATCCTCAGCCAGGGCACCGCCACGGCCACGCTCATCAGCCCCCGCGAGTTCTTCCGCGAGGCCCTGCGCTACGGCGCCACCACCGCCCTGGCCTACCACAACCATCCCAGCGGCGATCCCACGCCCAGCCGCGAGGACATCCAGCTGACCCGGCGCCTCCAGGCCGCGGGCGAATCGCTCGGCGTCCCCCTGGCCGATCACCTGATCCTGGGCCAGGAGCGCTACCACAGCTTCCGGGCGGCGGAGGGCTGGGATCAGCGGCCTTGAGGGGATACAGCTTCGTTCCCGCGCCCGAGATTGCTATGCTCCGTCCGGGAGTCCTATCGTCCACCGAGTGG
>JANXXC010000270.1 GCA_025350765.1 Holophagaceae bacterium
TGGTCGCCTCCAACTTCGCCGAGCTCGCGGCTGGGCCGAAACCTTCCTTTCTCCTGGTCATCCATCCGCCGGGTCTCCCCCCGCGAGTCCAAGAGCTATTCGGAGACCGATCCCTGATCGGCCGCAAAACGGGTGACATCGTGCTTCCGGACGTGGGTTGTTCGTCGTCCCATGCCGAAATTCTCTTTGATGGGAGCACGGTCCGGATACACGACCTCGGCAGCACAAACGGCACTCTGTTCGATGCTAAACGCGTCACGGAGATGATGTGGGTTCCCGGAACCAGCATCAAGATTGGCGCCCACCGGCTGGAGCTGCAGGAGATTCGAGCCAGGATCGCGGTGCCGGTGGCAAGGGTTCCAACGGCCAAACCCAGCCCTCCGGCTACGGCTTCCAAACCTCCCATGCCTTCAGTCAAGGAGGAACTCCCCCAAGCGCCCCTTCCGCCCAAGAAAATTTCGACGGCTTTCTTAATCCTGATCCCGGTGCTGCTGCTGGGTACCTGCGGACTTGGGGTATGGGGGCTTTTGCAATACACGGGTGGCAACCTATCTGGTTTCTCGGACAGCCGCCCGAAACTTTCAGAGGCCCGGGACGCTACGGTGAAGTTTGTCTATTTCGTCGGCCAACAAGGCCCGACGGCCACGGGAGGAACGGCGCTGGCGCGTATCCGCGTGGGCCCCAACAAAACAGGCACCATTTCGGTGGGCGTCTCTGAAGAGCTCGCAGGTGGTGGCGGCAGTCAATGGCGTACGGCTACCTGGCTCGCGGCCTTCAACGCGACGCGCACGGTCGGAGCCAACCTCGCGGACTACGAATTCAATGTCCACGTGGGTGGCCACACCGACGGTCCCTCCGCGGGCATGATCACGACCTGCACCATGCTGGCCCTTTTGCGCGGGAAGGACATCCGCGAGGACACCACCATGACCGGAACCATCAACCCGGACGGAACAGCGGGCCCCGTGGGCGGCATCGTGCAGAAAATGGAGGGCGCCAAGGCGGCGGGCCTCAAGCGGTTCGGGTTTCCCATCGGCTGCCGTAATCACAAGGATATGAAAACCGGCCAGTACGTGGACTTGGTGGTGGTGGGACAGCGCCTCGGCCTTGAGGTGAAAGAGATCGGGGACCTCTACGAAGGCTACGAATTTCTCACTGGGGACAAGTTGCCCCGCGCCGATGCCATCGCGGAATCGGAGATGGAGCCTGGCCCCCAGACTCAAGGGCTTTTGCGGGCCAAACTCGCCGCCTGGAAATCCCGCATTGAGCGGGAGAGCGGAGAGTTAAAACAAGAGACCCGGTCCTCTGGGGTGCCGCCCCAGGTCTATGGCCCGCTCCTGGCGGAAGCCGAAAAGAATTTCGAGACCGCAAAGCGGGATGAGCGGAACGGGTTCCTGATGCCCGCGCTTCAGGGCTATGTTCAGACCGTCATCTCCTACTCCGTGGCGACCCGCACGACCTCAGCCTACTCACGCATGATTCGAAGGGATGAGTCGAGCCTCATCCAGGCCATCCAGACGGCTTCCACCGTAAAAGGGGAAATCGAAGCCTTCGGCCAGCAGCTGGAAGACAAAGCTCAGGCCAAAACCCGTGGCGGGCAGATCAATACAACCCATGCTTTCACCACCTATGTGAAGGCTCGCGCGGCGACGATGATCGCCGATGATTTCATGGCTTCATCCATCACCCTTCTCAAAGGAATCCAGGATAAAAAGATCCAGCTCACACAAGTCAGCCTCGGCCCCCTGATGACGCGGATCACCCTTCCTTTGCTGTTCTATGACCGGTCCAAGGTCTACCTCGAATTCTCCCGGGATCTTCAGGATCTCATCACCGATGAAGGCGAAGCCAAGCCCCTGAGGGCGAGTTCCCTTGATCGCGCCGTGACCGGCTACGCCTCGGTCTCGGCCGCGGTGCTGGCCTACTTTGATGCGCTCATCACCGAGGAAGTCGCCCGGGGGCAGGGGCTCTCCCTGGAAGATGCCCAAGCCCTGATCGCCAACCGCGAGATGGACTATTACCTGGCGCGCAAGGCCAATCTCCTTTCTGAATACACCGGCAAAAGTGGCATGAGCGATGGCGTAAGGCTCATGCGCTTGGCGGCCGCCAGCTCAGCTTTTCTCAATGGCGCCAAGCTCGTGAATAAGTGGTATTCCCTAGGGGGCAGTTTTGATGGCGGCGGCGGTGTGGTGCTGGAAAACCGCCGTGCGCTCACGTCCCAGCTTGAACTTGCGCGGCGCAATGCCCGCGAAGCCGCCGCCCGCGCCAAGGAAATCACCGGATTCGTTCCCACGCCTGCGCGCCTGGCCTACCAGACCGCCAACGCCCGTCGTGAGGGTAACGACGCCGAAAAACTCACGGCGCTTGAATCCTATTGGCAGGCCACGTTCTGGAGTGAATTGGCCTCGTCCACGGGAAAGTAGAAGGTGAACGCGTGAGAGCGGTTTTGGTACATGGCATGGGCCGCACCGCGGCCTCCCAAATTTGGCTGGCGGCGCGGCTTTGCAGGCGCGGCGTCAAGGTGTCGCTCTTCTTTTACTCCGCGACATTTCAATCCTTCGACGACACCACGAATCGGCTGCGGGAATTCATC
>JANXXC010000273.1 GCA_025350765.1 Holophagaceae bacterium
GCCACGACCATCGTGCACGTGGAGCCACCACCTTCGCCGATGGAAAAGACCATGGTGATGCCCATGGTGGAAGCCCCCGCTCCCATGGAAGCCACGACCATCGTGCACGTGGAGCCACCACCTTCGCCGATGGAAAAGACCATGGTGATGCCCATGGTGGAAGCCCCCGCGCCCATGGAAGCCACGACCATCATGCCGGTCCAGACGGAAGATCCATCGGCCTACCTCACCCGTCAGGGCCATGCCCCTCTGCCGCTTCCCGGAGTGCCGGTTGAGCCTTCACCCGGCGCCACTCAGTTGATGTCGGAAACCCATGTATCCAAGGCCATCAAGGCCACCATCAGCCTGAATCTCTCGCCTTCAGCGTTGGCCCCAGTTCCCCCCGAAGTGCCGACCATGGAGAGCGGTTCGCCCTTGATGATGGTGAAGGAAGGTCCTGCGGCCACTCGTCCGGCGCTGGATTCCACCGTGGATCTGTCCGCGGGCATGGCGGTGACTCCGTCCACCATGCTGATGCCCGCCACGCCCGTGTTGGACCCAACCGTGCCTTTAATCCTCCCTGCTTTGGCGCCTGTTGTAGTGACCGCATCGAAACCTAGTTCGGAGCCACTGCCGCCTCCGGATCCTGCGACCAAGCCCATGCAGGCTATCGGCCCCGCAGCCCAGGCCACGGTGCCGGCTTCGGTGCCGGGCTACCCCGACCGTCAAGTGACACGCCCCCTTCCCGAGCCCGCGCGCACGAAACCGGTGCTCATCCAAGCCCCCGTGTCCCGACCGGAATCCGCCCGTCCTGCCGAAGGTTCTGCCGACCGCTCCTCCAAACTCTGGATTCCGGTGACCCTTGGACTGCTACTCTTGGCAGGCGGGGGCGTCTATTTGGCATTTTTCCGTACTCCCGGTAACTCCACCAAGCTGAAGCCGAAGACAGGGGCCACGACTGCGGAACCCAGCCTGCCGGTGCCGCCAAATTTGCAGGGCACCTTGGCCAGTGCCAGGGCCGGAGATAGCAAGTCAATGCACATGCTGGGCGTCACCTTCTTCTATGGCCTGGATGTGCCCCAGGACAAAGCCGAGGGTCTGCGATGGATGCGCAAAGCCGCCGCGGCGGGCAACGAGAAGGCCAAGAGCGACCTCCGCCAGATGGAAGCCGGGGCTCGCTGATTAGGTGATCAGACGGGCGCGGCGCGCCAAGCTATCACCTTCGCCGCCGCCGCGGGGCCGACGGCCGCACGAAGCGCCTCTTCTCGAGCATTTCGGACTTCCATAACACTTCCGAAAGTTTGCAGCAGCTTTTTCGAGGTTATGGCCCCGATTCCTGGAATCACGGTCAACTCAGTCTGGATCGTACGTTTCGCTCTCAGGTTGCGGTGGTAAGTGATGGCGAAACGATGGGCCTCATCGCGGATGCGCTGGAGCAGCTGGAGTACCGGGGAGGACTTGGGAATGCGGTGGGGTTCGCTGGATCCAGGGCGGAAAACCAGTTCTTCCTTCTTGGCGAGGCTGGCCAATTCCAGATGATCCAGGCCCAGTAACTTCAACGCCGCTTCCGCGGCATGGAGTTGTCCCAAGCCTCCATCAATAAGCACAAGGTTCGGGAATTCTTGGCCTTCGTCTTTCATGCGCTTATAGCGACGAGTGACCGCCTCATGCATGTTGGCAAAATCGTCGTTCTGCTCGTTGCTCATTTTGAAGCGGCGGTAGCGCGCTTTGTCTGGAATTCCATCGGTGAACACCACGCAGCTCGCCACCACTTCGCGGCCCTGGCCGTGGCTGATATCAAAGCACTCCATGCGCCGCGGCACATGGGAGATTCCCAGGAACGCCTGCAATCCCTCCAGCACCGCTTCATTAAGCCGCACGGGTTCGAATTTCCGTTCCAAGGCCATGCGGGCATTCTCCTGGGCCATGGACAACAAATCAACTTTTTCGCCCTTTTTTGGGATATGGATGATGGGTTTGGTTCCCCGTAGGCTGCCGAGCCAGTCTCGCAGCAAGTCTGCATGGTCTGGTTCGACCTCTACGAGGATTCGCGCGGGCACCGGCTCCACCGAGTAGATTCGTTGCAGGACTTCTGCCAGCACCGCGCCATCAAAGGTCTCAATCTCGTCGAGGATGTACTCACGGCGGTTCACCATGCGGCCTTCGCGCATGACCAGGCGATGGACGCAAGCCTGACCATCCAGCACCGCTGACCCGTAGAGATCCATGTCCTCCTGATCAGAGGACGCGGCTTTCTGTCGCGTGAACCAGGCATCCAGCTGCTGGAGCGCATCGCGATGTTGGGCGGCCAGTTCAAAGGCTGCGACCTCTGCGGCCTTCCACATGGCCGATTCCAATCGAGATTTCAATTCATCTCGTTTGCCTTCGAGGAAGAGGCGCGCTTCTTTGGCCTGTTCCGCGTAGGCCTCCTGTGACACCACGCCAATGCAAGGCGCCGTGCAGCGATGCAATTGATACTTCAGGCAAGCCCGCCCCCGCTTGCCATCAATCTCGATGTCGCAGTCCCTTATCTGGAAAAATCGGTACACTAGCTCCGCCGTCCGATAGGCCGTGCTGGCGGGAAAAAAAGGACCGAAGTAGAAAGCCTTGTCCTTAAGGATTTTCCGCGTGACGTAGACCTTGGGGAAGGCCTCTCGCGTGAGCTTCACGTAGGGGTAGCTCTTGTCGTCCCGAAGCAGGATGTTGTAGGGTGGGCGGTGCTCTTTGATGAGATTGTTCTCCAGCACCAGGGCTTCCAGCTCCGTCTCGCACACGATGAATTCCAGATCCCAGATGCGCGCCACAAGCCGTCGGGTCTTGGCATCTTTTGGAGAGGCCGTGAAGTACGATTTCACGCGATTGCGCAGCATTTTCGCCTTGCCGATATAGAGCAGGTTGCCTTCCAGATCGCGGTACAGGTAACACCCCGGCTGCGTCGGCAGATCCGGGAGCTTGCGTTGCAGGAAAGGGCTCTTGTCGAGGTTGGTTCGGGGCGTCACGGGTCTAGTCTACTCACCGCTTGAAGGCCCGGCGGATGATGATCAGCAGGAAAAGCGCGAAGCCGCCCATGACGATCAGGCCCCAATTGGAATTCGAGAAATCTCCCATGTGCTGCCGGTAGTTGGTGGTTTTTTGCGTGGTCTCGCCGCCCGAATCGTTGGGGCTCTCCTGCAGCACGGCCAATGGGAGAGACGGGTCAACTCGCGGAAGGATCATGGCGGACACTCCGGGAAGGATGATTGATCCTTAAGACGCCGTAACAATGCAATCATCGCCCCATTGGCAAGAACGGCAGAAAGGGCCGTAACGGAACAAGTAGGAGAACCCTGAGGGTTCCAGGCCGAGCCCTAATGCCCCGCCCTGAATCCCATGATCAGCAAGGTGCCCACTACCGCCAGGATGCCGCTCATGAAGACGAGGGCCAGGGGCTTGGCGAAATTGAGCGTCCATCCAATGCCCAGATATTTGGGCACCCAAAGCCGCGCGTCGTCTGCATTCGCATAGAACAACCCCCATTTCCAATGGCGCTTGATCTCCTCTGGCGCATGGCGGTTCATGTAGCGCACCATGAACCCGACCGCTAGTGCCACCAGCGCGAAAAAGCCGCCCAGTATAGGTTTGAAGACCCCCATGCCGAAGACCGGGACCAACGGGATTAAGCTCCCGAGCAGGAAAAGAGCAAAGCCGAAGAGCCCGCGAAAAACCGCCATGGTATGGCCTAGCAGCGCGGCCTTGGCCTTATCTCCAGGTAACTGGAATCGCCCGAGGAACAGGATCAAGAACCAAATGAAGGTGGGCACCCCGAAGATCGCCCAAGGCACCCCGCTTTTGGGCGTCCAGCCGTTGGCATGACCGCTCAGATCGAAGTGGGTGGGCAGTGGGTCGGGCAGGCGGGGCCACAGCGTGAAGAGCAACACCGCCAAGGCCACCGCCCCTGCCAGCGTCCAAAGGTCCCAGCGGCTCAGAAGGCGCGTATCAGGGATCTTGGTCAGGGGGGATGGATTCATGGTGGGCTCCGACACTTTCCTAACTTTAGGGTCACCGACGCGTGGATCAAGCGATGGCGCCGAGCGGCTGTTTTTGCGCGGTCAAGGGCCTGAAGGCGCCGTTCCTGCCCTTGGCATCGACTGATTTACCGCGAATTCGCATTATCCTGAATCCATGTTGAAGCTCGATACTTTTCCCGTAGGCAGGCTTGGGTGCAATTGCAGCCTGATGTGGGACGCGGAAAAGGGTACTGGCATCGTGGTGGATCCCGGCGGCGATGGCGCGAAGATCCGTACTCACGTTGAGGCTGCGGGCTTCCGGGTGACGGCTTTGCTGCACACCCACGCCCATTTCGATCATGTGGGCGCGACCAAGGAATTGCAGGATCTCTGGCAGTGCCCGGCCTATTTGCATCAGGGCGATGACTTCCTCATCGAGCATTTGGACATGCAAACCGATGGCTTTGGATTCAAGAAAATTCCGAAGCCGGAAATGCACAAACTCAATGCGGGCGATGCTTTCGCGGGCCTGGCGACGCTGCACACGCCGGGCCACACGCCAGGCTCTTGCTGCTTCCACGGCGATTTTGAAAAAGGGAAGATTGTCCTCGCGGGGGACACCCTTTTTTGCGGCGGTGTGGGGCGGACGGATCTTTGGGGCGGCGATTTCGAGCAAATGGAACAGAGCATCCAGCGTGAGCTTTACGCCTTGGATGGCGCGGCCCTGGTCATTCCCGGCCACGGCCCCTCCACCACCATCGGCGAAGAAGCCGTCAATAACCCCTTCGTGCGAAGATAGGCTTCCCTCCCGGAGGACAGCATGAACGCCTTGATCGCTAGCATGGGCTGCATGGCCCCTATTTTTCTCTTTGTATTCATCTGGGTGCTGAGCTGCATTCGCGTGATCAACGAGTACGAGCGGGCGGTGGTATTTCGCTTGGGCAAGGTGCTGCCCCAGCCCAAGGGCCCGGGCCTCATCGTCATCTTCCGGCCCATTGATAAGGTGGTGGTCATCTCCCTGCGGACGGTGGTGCTGGACGTGCCCAGCCAGGACGTCATCACTCGCGACAACGTGACGTTGAAAGTTTCGGCCGTCGTCTATTCCAAGGTCGTAAACCCCATGCAGGCGGTCATCGGCGTGGAGAACTACCAGTGGGCCACCAGCCAGATCGCGCAGACAACCTTGCGCTCGGTGCTGGGCGAAGTGACGCTGGATGAACTACTGGCGGACCGCGAAAAGCTCAGCGTGCGCTTAAGGGAAATCATCGACGCGGCCACGGAGCCCTGGGGCGTGGAAGTCACCGCCGTGGAACTGAAGAGCGTGGACCTGCCCGAGCAGATCCAGCGCGCCATGGGCAAGCAGGCCGAAGCCGAGCGGGAAAAGCGCGCCAAGATCATCGCTGCTGAAGGCGAACTTTTGGCCAGCCAGCAGCTCCTCGAAGCCGCCAACAAGCTTAGCGAAAACCCCACCGCCATTCAGATGCGCTACCTGCAAACCCTCACCGAAATCGCCGTGGAAAAGAACAGCACCATCGTGTTCCCGCTGCCGATGGAATTGATGAGGGTCTTCGAGAAGTTCACGGAGAAGAAGTAGGGCAGAGCAGAAAACGGGCGAGGCCGTGTTTGCGGCTTCGCTCACACCACCAGATCTACGAGCTCCAGGGCCTCGGCTTGTTCCAAGCTTTGCTGAAGGATGTCCAAGACTTTGGAATCTATTTGGAGTTTGGAGCCGGACACTATGCCCACGCTGCGATTCCTACCGTGGGTCTTGGCGAAATACATGCCTGCGTCCGCTACGGTGATGATCTGCTCCCAGCTCAGCAGGTCGGGCAGGTCTAAGGCGAAGGGAAAGGTCGAGTAGCCCGAGGAGCAAGTGAGCTGGATGGTTTGCCCTGAAGGCAAAAGAAAGGGGTGCTGCTCCACGCGTTCGCGGATGCGCTCCGCCAGCCGTGAGGGAGGCCGCCGGTCCACGTCCCTGGCCACGATGACGAATTCCTCGCCGCCCCAGCGGACCACCAGATCGGGCTTGCGGGCCGTCTCAACGAGGATGGCCGCCAACTGTTTCAGCACCTCGTCTCCGGCCCCGTGGCCATAGGTGTCGTTCACGGCCTTGAAGTGATCCACGTCCACCATAAGGATCCCCAGATTGGAAGGGACCTTGGGATGGGCTGGATCCTGGGTCACCTTCCAGGAACGCATCACATGTTCGGATTCCGAGGACATGAATTCGATCAAGGCCCGCCGGTTCCGGAGCTGGGTCAGGTTGTCCCGCAGCGCCATTTCGGCCATCTCCAGGCGCAGGAGCACCTCCCGCCGGTGAGCGAGGGCTTGTTGAAGGGACAAGACCACCAGTGCCGCCAGGTAAGTGGTCCCCAAGATGATCATATGGTGGGTCCATCGGGTTTGGGGGCCGAATGCCACCGCCAGGAGGAGGGAACCGAGATTTGGAACCGCATAAAAGGCATAGGTCTTGAAACTGCTCCCCATGCTCATAAGCGCGCCGGAGCAAATGCCCGCGGACATGATGGCCATTAGGGCCACATCAGTGACCTCCAGCAGGGGGTAGCTGATGATGTTCATGAGCCCGAAGCCCAGGGCGATCAAAGTGGACCCGATCATGAAGGCCCGGAGCCGGGTCTGCGGGTCCTCGAGACGGCCAAACAGTATGAGGACGGAGCTCCGCAGGACGATCACTCCGATCATTCCCCAAAATACCCAGCCCAGAATGGGATGCTGAGGGATCGCGTCCCTCAGCACCGATCGCATCACGAGAAGCACCAGGAATAATCCCCCCAGGGCGGCCCAGGTTCGCTTGTAGAGCTCGTCCACCTCTGCCCGCAGCAACTCCGGGCCGAACTGGGCCTGCTCAGGAGCCAGATGGAAGGGATTCCGCATGGGAACTCCTGGGCACTTTGGTGAATGAAGTCTCAAGGGGGGGGCTGGAGTTCAGTCTAGACCTATGGACCCAAACGCAACAGGGTCGGGCCCTCTTGGTGCATTTATTTACTGCCCCAAAATAATCTCCGTCCTTTGGTTCCTGGCCCGGTCTTCGGGCGTTTCGTGGCTGGCGACGGGGTATTGGCTGCCGAGGCCTTGGACTTTTAGGCGGGCTTTCTCCACGTCTTTTCCAGCCAAGGCGTCGGCCACGGCTTGGGCACGGTCAAGGGAGAGTTTGAAATTGTGATCATTGGCGCCGGTATTGTCGGTGTGGCCGAAAACGTAGACATCGAGTTCCGAAAAATACTTGTTGAGCATCGCGGCTTGGCGATCCAGGAAGGGCAGGAATTCGGCCTTGAGATCGAACTTGTTCATGTCGAAGCTGAGGCTCGCACCGTACTCGAAGACCAGGATTTTCGGTAAGCCCAGGAGCTTGGCCATGGCGGACCGGCCCGAGGCAAATACGAAGATGACCTCGGCTTTGTCCGCGGATAGATAGCGGATGCGCTTCTCGATCAGCGGATCGTTTTCCCGGGAAGCATCGATGTTCAGCAGGTCTTCAAGGTTGCTCAGGCCCAAGCGCTGGGGCGTGGAACCCACGCTCTTCCCCAGTAAGGTGACGGCAGCCTGGCTGGGCTCCGCCCGCACATCCGCGACCAAGAAGCTTATCTGGGGCGCTGGCATCAGCTCGGGCTTTTTGGCGCAGGCCGCAAGGAGCAAGAGACCAGCGACGGGAAACCAGCTCTTCCTGATCAAGATGCCTCCGAAAAAGGAACTGCGATGGAGATGATGGCTTCGACGGGTCTGGGCTATCGCCTTGAGACACCGGAAGCGTTCTATAGAATGGGCAATGGCCCCAGCATACTCTTTTGGCTTAGGGGCCTCTAAAAATCAAGGTGTGGAATGGCTGAAGGGCTCCACAACAGAGAAGCCTGCGAGCAGTGCTCGCAAGCTTCCGGAGTTCGCATTCGTTGGGGTTCCTGAGTGAGAAAGCGCCCAGGCCGGCGCTTCTATCAGGGGTAGGCCACCACGTATCCAGTCACCATCACGTTGGTGCCGTTACCAGTTGGGTCCCAAGGGGTGTCTACCAAGATGCCGGGGACGTTGGAGGCATGGTAGGCGTAGATGCGGCCCCCGGTGAAGCTGCGGTTTACCGTGACCGTGGTGCTGGCACCAAGGGCCCGGAAGGTCTCGCTGTATTGGCCTGCGGCGGTGGGGATGCTGTTATTGACCCAACGGAGGTAGAGTCCCCCATTAAGGCTGCCCGCGGCGTAGTTAAAGGGAACGCTGGACTCCATGGAGATGTCCGTGATCACCAGGGCCTGGCCGAAAGGAATCTTGAAGACCATGCCGGAGGAACCGTCGTTGGTGACTTGCACCATCGAACTGCGCCAGCCCACCGCGTCCGTGGCCGCGTGTTTGAAGACCAACTGCACCATTTTGCCCCCTGGAACCCCGAGATGGGTCTGGGCCATGGCGGGCAGGGATAGTAGTGCGATGAGGGGGAGGATGGCGCGTCGCAAGATGACTCCTTGAGGAAACCTCAACCTACCCGGAGCCTGGACAGGGCGAATGGACCAGTTCTGAAAGTTTGCCTTGGACCAGTGGTCGCGTGAAACTGGATCGGCGCCTGCTGGGCCCTCGTTGTCGTGCGGAGTTCTTGTGAAGTTTGGTCCCTGGGACGTTCAGATCATCAGCGGTGGGACCTTTCGTCTCGATGGCGGCGCCATGTTCGGCACGGTGCCCAAAGTCGTGTGGAACAAGATCTACCCCGCGGACGAGGACAACATGATCCTCATGGCCACCAACTGCCTGCTCATCCGAGGCGAAGTGGACGGCGTGAAGCACGTGATCCTGGTGGACAACGGCAACGGCGACAAAGAGACCGACGATTTCATGGCGCGCTTCAAGTACGAAGGGCGTGGAATTTTGGATCGAGATCTCGCCAAGCATGGCGTTAGCCCCGAAGACATCACGCTTCAGATCCTCACGCATTTGCATTTCGATCATGCGGGCGGCAGCACGCGCTTCAATGAGGCTGGTGGCATCGTTCCGAGCTTTCCCAACGCGCGTTACATCGTGCAAAAAAAGGATCTCGAAGATGCCAGGCATCCGCATCTCCGCGTGAAGGCGAGCTACCTCGCGAAGAACTGGGAGCCATTGGAAGCCGAGGGCTTGCTGGACACCGTCGAGGGTGATGTGGAAATCCTGCCGGGCATTTCCGTGCGGGTGGTGCCCGGCCACATCGAAGGCTTGCAGGCCGTCATCATCGAAGGCTCGGGGCGAAAACTCATTTATTTGGCGGATCTTATTCCCACCGCCCGCCACATCCAACCTGCCTGGGTCATGGGCTACGACCTGGACGTGGTCACCAGCGTGAACGTGCGCCAGCAGCTGCTTTCCGAAGTGACCAACACTGACACCGTGTTGGTTTTCGAACACGATCCCGACATTCCTTCGGGCTCGGTGACGCAGGATGCGAAAGGCCGCTACGTGGTCACGCCGGTCGCGGTGTGACCACCTGGGATCCCTCTCAATATCTCAAGTTCGCCGATATCCGCACGCGTCCCGCGGCGGAGTTGCTGGCGCGGGTTCCGCTGGCCTCACAGGCGCGCATCGCGGACCTCGGCTGCGGTCCCGGCAACAGCACCGAGCTGCTGAAAGCGCGATGGCCTGAAGCATTCACCACGGGTGTGGATAATTCGCCGGACATGTTGGCGAAGGCCCGAAAGGCCCACCCGGATTGGGTTTGGGAAGCATCGGACATCGGAGAATGGGCTCCTGCGGAACCCTTTGATCTCATCTTCTCCAATTCCACGCTGCATTGGTTGCCTCAGCATGAAAAGCTGCTGCCGCGTCTGATGGATCTCTTGCGCGCAGACGGTGTACTTGCGGTGCAGATGCCGAATAATTTCACCGCGCCCGCCCATCGCCTCATCCGCGAAACCGCTGCGGATGGGCCTTGGCGCGATTGGTTGCCGGATGTGGATGACTGGCATCCGCCTATGGAATCCTCCGACTATTTCGCCATCCTCGCGCCCCTCGCTCGAACCGTGGACATCTGGGAAACAGAGTACGTCCAGGTCATGGACAGCGCCGCCGCCATTGCCGAATGGACCAAGGGCAGCGCGTTGCGGCCCTTTCTGGACCGGCTGGATCATGCGATGCAAAGCGAGTTCATGGCCCGTTACACCGAGGCCTTGAAGGCCGCCTACCCGCCCCAAGCCGACGGCCGCGTGCTGTTCCTCTTCAAGCGAATTTTCTTCGTCGCGCAGCGGAGAAGCCGAAGTCGCGCATAATCTATGGTTGGGGGTAACCCATGGTGGATTATCGATTCACAGTTGTGGTCGAGCAGGATGAGGATGGACGCTTCCTGGCCATCTGCCCAGGGTTACAGGGTTGCTACACAGAAGGTGAGACCAAGGAGGAGGCCATGGAACTCATCCATGACGCGATCCGCCTCCATCTTCAGGACAGGCTTGAGAATGGCGAACCCATCCTGCGTGAGGTTGAAAGTCGTCAGGTACGAGTGGCGGTGTGACTCCACGATTTCCGGCATTAAATGCGAGTCAGGTGTTGGCGATCCCTGAAAGACACGGATTCAACCGAGTTCGTCAAAGTGGAAGCCACATCATTCTGCGTCACGTGGACGGGCGCCGTGTCACGGTTCCATTCCATAAAAGTCATGATCTGGGCCGAGGTCTGCTGTTCCAAATTTTCAAGGATGCGGGTTTGAATCCCGAGGATCTTTGATCACGCAGCTCCTCAATCAACCGCCAATCCGATCCCTTAAATAATCCACGAGATTTGCTTCGCCTTTCAGGAATCGTTTCGCGCATCTCAAGACTCGTTTGGTTAGTGTCTTTTCCTTCAGGCCTTCGAGCGCGAGGTCGAGATCGCCGGGCCTTTGTTCCAGGAGCAGGTTCAAGAGCTGGGAAGCCTGGGCCACGTCTTTCGCTGCCTTCGCCTGCTCCGCGACGGATCGCGCCTCGGCCACCAGGAGTTTGTGGAAGCCAAACCGCGCAGGATTGGGCACCTTCACGAGGGTGGCCCCACCGCTGAAGGCCACCGCATCCACGCTTTCGCTCAGAAGGTAATCCATGAAAGGCAAGGGCAGTGCGGCCGCTTGGAATCGCGGCAAATAAATAGGGGCGAGGGGCCCTCTGCGCGATGCCGTGGTCAACAGATCCACGCGCAGAGATTTTCCGCGCACGGAGTAGGAAGTGCTGGGAGAGCGCGGGTCCAATCCCGGTGTGGGAAGGAAGCCCATTTGAAGGGATTCGAGAGTTCCTGGAACATTGGTGGAAGCCTGTGGCACGGCCACTTCCATCGTTTTGAAAGCGCCAATATCAATGTCCTGCGTGCGGGTTGAATGGCTCCAGCGAACGCCTAGGAGATTGCCCATCACAATGAAGGCTTGAGTGCCCACGAGCACGCCGCCAAAACGAAAAACACCACCGGATGCGAGGGCGTCAATGACGCGCGCGGAAGCCGCGTCCAAGGGCGCGCATCCGCCGACCCTGAGCATGGAAGCAAGACGCTCAATGGCTCGATTTCCTTCAAGCGCTTCTTGATGCGCTGTGCCGTGATGGGCCATGAGTTTTCGAGTGCCTGTATCATCGGGCCCGACGAAAAATTCTGTGCGTCCCTGGCCGCTTTCCGAAGTTCTGAAATACCAATAGGTCCGGCCAGCTTTCACTTTCTTGCCGAAATTCCCCGATAGGTGTCCGAAGGTCCGCTCGAATTCCAAGCCCCGAAGCCGCTCCAACAACTCCGCGTAAAGGGTTTGGGTCTCCAAGGGGATCGTTGAATTCGCGGGTATCTCCGCGTAAGGCAGGACTATCTTCCGAGTCCCGCCAGCAGGGGGTTTGCGTAAGGCGACTCGCTTGGTATGAGAAGGTTTGCCCATCCAGGGAGTATCCGTAGGGTATACCCATAAGTCAACTATTATTGGGTATACCGAAAACTCCGAATCACCTCATACCTCGTCCCTCAGATTCTCGCCCCTCTTATACTGATCCCATGTCCTTCACTCCCGGTTCCAAGCATGGCCAAATGGCCGACATCAACATGACGCCGATGATCGACGTGATGCTGGTGCTGCTCATCATCTTCATGGTGGCAGCGCCCATGCTCACTACGGGCGTGGAGGTGAACCTGCCGGAAGCCAAAACCGGCAAGAGCCTGGAATCCGAAGCGCTCACCGTGACGTTGACCGAGGATGGGCGCATCCAGTTCGGCAAGCAGTTCGTTCAACTGGGCATTCTGCAAAAGCAGCTGCGGGATGCCGCCAAGGTGAATCGCAAGCGGCCGGTGATGGTGCGGGCGGACCACAACCTGCCCTATGGTCGGGTCATTGCCGTGGTGGATAGCATCCGCGAAGCGGGCTTTTCTCAGGTTGGCTTTGTCACCCAAGCCTCGCTCGAAGCAGAAGGTAAGTGATGTCCCAAGAGCTCCAGGCCCTCCTCCATGAGCGCGCGGCGCTGGGGAGGATCCGCTTTCCCGTGGCTGTGGCATTGGGCGCAGGTGTGCTGTGTCTTCAAGCGGGAATGGTGGCCTTGTCCATCTTTGCGAACCAAAGCGGTGGCACCGCGCCGGAGCCCAAGAAAGTAACCTGGGTGACCCTACCGGGGTTGGCGGCGGGTCCCAGCGGTGGCAGTGGACCCCAGGTGGCGGGGGACACGGCGCAGCGCATTCGCCGAGTGGAGGACGTGGCGCCCAAAGTGATCGAGCGGCCTGTGGGGAAGATTCCGGATGTGGTGGGAAACACCAAAGCTTCGGCCCCCATCAAAGGCACCAATCCCGATGCTTCCAGCAAAGGCAAGAGCGCGGATTTCTCAAAGGGTAAGACCGCCACGGCCAATCCGAAGATCGGAGCGGCGGGGCAGGGGGATGGAAGCGGCATCGGCGTGGGGGTGCCCATCCCGGGACTGCGCGCCAGCGGTGCTACGGACGGTGGCACCGGGCTAGTGGGTGGCCTCGACCAAAGCAATTTCCCCTACGCCTGGTACGTGCAGAATATGCAGAACACCGTCATCCGCAACTGGAGCCGCACCTCCAACGCCCAAGGCCGCGTGGGGGTCTACTTCCGCATCCTGAAGGACGGCACCCTGGAGGGCTGGAAGGTAGAGAGCCCCAGTGGCAACTATGCGTTGGATCAAAGTGCCCTCAACGCCGTGCGGCGCACCGGCCACATCCCGCCATTGCCCGACGATTTTCAGGGCAATGAGCTGGGAGTGCATTTTTGGTTCACGTATTTGGGGAACTGAGCGTGGGCCACGAGCTATCAGCCATAAGCCAACAGCTCAAAGCTCATGGCCCGTAGCTTCTCTCACAGCCCGTAGCTCCGCCTCAAAAACCACTCCCAGACCGCGGCGGGAAGTAAGGCCTTGGCCCATCCACCCAGTCGCGCCTCGGGTCGGATAAGGATGCGGCGGGGCGGGGATTTGCGCGTGAGGGCCTTCAGGATGCGGCGGGCGGCCTGCTCGGGGCTGCCGGCGAAGCGTTCCGCCTGGTCTTCACGGGCCTTCATGAAATTGGTGAGGATGGCTTCGTAGCGCGTGCCTTTCACGCGCTCCGGCAGATCGCCCCAGGC
>JANXXC010000065.1 GCA_025350765.1 Holophagaceae bacterium
CACCACTTTTCCGGCGTAGGTGTTGAAGGCGTACTTGCCCGGCAATAGCGGTTCGCTCCACACGCCGCGGGTGCCCACGGCCACCAGCTCGCCGTGCTTGTAATCCGCGCCGGTGATGTCGGTGCCTTCGGTGCCGGTGTAGCTCACCACCACGCCCACGGTGCCCACTTCCACCACGGTCTTGGGGATGGGTTCCACCGTCGCGAAAAGGCGGTTGATGTAGTAGGTGCCTTCCACGATCACTTGCAATTGGCGGCCGCGAAGACCCCCGGCCTTCAGGAACTTGTCCGGGTCCTGGAAATTGTTGTGATAGGTATCGGCGTGGACTGGATCATTGCCGACGGCTGGCGCGATGATCTCGTCCGCGGGAAGGCTCGGACCGTCGTGGACCGTGATGACGCCGATGACGTCATCCGTGCCCTTGATCACCACCGGACGGTAGCCGCCGCGCTCGGCGATGATGGCGCTCATCTTGGTGAAGGTGTCCATCTCGCTGCGATCCAGCGGCAGGTAGAACAGCTGGTCTTCGGTGAGCACCACGAACTGCACCAGGTTGATGGCGTAGGTGCCTTCGCGCAGGATCATGCGCTGCGGACCCTTGGTGCCACCGTTCGCCATGAAGGTCACCACGTCCTGGAAGTCCCGGGCCCGCTCGTTCGACGCGAGGGCTTGGGTTGCCGGCAAGTCCTTGCCGTCGCGGGCGAAGACATAGCCGATCTTGCCTTGGGGAATGGTGACCAAGGGCAGCTTGTGGATGCGGTACTGGAAAGGCGTCAAAAGGTGCCAGCCACCGCGCAAGAGCTCGGGCTGGAAACCCGCTTCGCCGCTCATCGCGATGAGGCCCGACTTCACGGAGCCGCTGCCGCTGATGAGTTTTTCCACGATGCCAACTCGGTTATTGGGGATGTAGCGGATCCACTTGGACAGAATGACCAGCACGAAGATGCCGAGCACCACCAGCCAGAATGTGGTGCCGGGGTGGCTGAGGAACCACGAAAGGTCCATGAGGACTCCTTTGTTGTGAGAACGATGATTCTAACGCTCTCAGATATCGGCGCTGAGATCCCGGTGGAATCACCGCCCATTGGACTGGGGCGGCGGTCAGCCGGGATGATTCCATCGGCTATGCTGAGCCCTTAGGATGGTCATGAATTCCGATGAAAACGCTCCCGAGTGGCTTCAGTGGCTGAAGGCCCGCTGGGCGCTGGGTGTGGGTGCAACTCTGGTGGTAGTGTGGGCGACGTGCAGCTGGAACGCCCGCGCCATTGGCCATCCGCCCGGTGTTCTCGTGGCCGAGGAACCGATGCAAGAGAACCTTGCGGATGGGAAATCATGGGAGGCGAAAAGCCACTCCTTTAAGGCCCTGGCCCGTTTCCACATCAAGGCCCGGGTTCTCTCCAGCGAACGCTACCGATTCGACCGCCCGGCGGAAATCTCGCCCGTGGATTTGGCGCTGGGCTGGGGGCGCATGTCCGATTCAGCGGTATTGGAGAAGCTCGACATCCACCAAAGCGATCGGTGGTTCCACTGGAGCGCGGAAACGCTGCCCTTGCCCATGGATCAGCTCATCTCCCACGCCGCCAACATGCACATGATCCCTGCCACAAGGGGCGTGGAACGCGATCTGATGCGCATCCGAGAAGGCCAGGTCGCGACCTTGGATGGCTATCTTGTCCACGTCGACGGCAAAGATGGATGGAAGTGGCAAAGCTCCATGACCCGGGAAGATTCCGGAGAAGGCGCCTGCGAAGTGGTTTGGGTCGAGCGAGTTTCGATGGCGGATCGGTGAGCGGTTTTTAAGGGAGCCAATTCCTTCGATTTTATTTGTGGGAATCACCCATCACGTCGGCCTTTGGCCGACATAAGGGACCGTAACGCCTTCGATTTTGATTTTGAGAATCACCCATCGCGTCGGCCTTTGGCCGACATAAGGGACCGTAACGGAACAATCAGAAATGCGCTGATTGTTTCGTAACGGTCCCTAAAGTTTCGCGAGCCTCGGCCAGAGGGTTTGATATTGCCGCAGGAACGATTGAACCCTGGCGGGCCAGTCGTACAGGGGCTTTTCGTCGATGCCCAGGGCCTTCTGCACATCCCGGAGGAGGTTCGCCGAGATCAGTCCATCGTCGCCGGGATCAGGGAATTTCATCACGGAGATCATGCGCGACACCGTCTTGCTGCCCAAACCCAGGAATCGTTTTTCCGTTTGGGCCTCGGCCTTCAGCACTTCGATCTGGCCGTCGGCCGGCTCCATCAAATCCGCGTCCAGCCCATTTAGCAGGCGCTTCAATTCGGAAACCGGCAGGGGGTATTCCCGCCGCTCTGACCAGCGCGTGTTGGCCATGAGCCATTGGAAAACCCGGGACAATTCATCTTCGTGGGTGGCCTTCACGCCGGCCTTGCGGCTCGCGGCCTTGGCACCCTTCATCGGCAGCTCATGGGTTTCGTGATGGATGAGAGCGGCGATCAGCCGGTAGAGGTCGTCATGAGAAACTTGGTTCGGCGCGAATCCATTGATGTCCAGATGCATCAGCGTGGTCAACAGGGCGGTTTGGGCGTTGCCGTCATAGAAAGGCAGTTCATCCGAGAGGCCCTGGACCAAGGCCGCCGTCTTTTCCCGGGGATCAGAACCTTCCAACAGGAGGCCCGTGCTCTGAAACTGTCGGGACACCGCAGCTTCCAGGAGATTCTCATCCCGCAGGCCCAGATCCTTCACGGGCATTTCGGTGCCGCTGGAAAAATCCACCAGGGCGCGGTG
>JANXXC010000033.1 GCA_025350765.1 Holophagaceae bacterium
GCGCCCGCGACCTTTTGGCTTCCATTCTCTCTATCCGGTTTTCAAAGATGCCTGAAAGTCTCGATACGCCCCCAAACTACGGGCGCATCTCACCCCTTCCCTTGCCTCAACCTCGATCGCGACAGGAAAATTAGGTTAGCACTGTGAGGCAAAGATGCAAGTAGAAAATTTGCCGGAGCCGCGCCGGCGTTCCGTTCAAGGCGCCAAACCCAGCTTTTTCAACGTTCGGTGCTTTCCCGCCTCCACGGCCGGCTGATCGAAGGGGTCCACCTCGAGCCTCAACCCCACCAGAGAAACGATGAGTTGCCAGGCCATGAGGAAGGCGCCCATCTGGGCCTCGTCTAAGGAATCCAAGCCCCAGTGCAGAACCGGCACGCCCGCGGCCTCCAGGGCTTCCCGCGTTCCCTCCGCCTGCGCTCTCAGAATGCTCGATCCACTCCACTGGTCCAAGCCCGGGAACGGGCAGTGGGACGGGGTTTGAGCGGATTCCGCGACCCCGCCATTTCCTGCGGTCACGAGCGCCACGCCCACGTTGCGGGGGCCATCCAACCATCGCTGCAACTGGGCATGCTGGTCCTGTGGGCCGATGGCGCGGATGGGGATGATGCCTCTTCGGACGCCCGCTGCGCCTTGCTTTCCGAGACTTTCAGCCACGAGCTGAACCCACCACGCGCCCACTTTTTCAAGGCGGTTGGCATAGGGCAGCAACACCCATTGATCACTGCCGCGCAGCCAATTCTGATGCCAGGATTCGACCATCTCCCATACGCGATCACCCCAAATGCCGCGCCGCTCCTGGACCTCCGCCGATACCGTCGCGGCGCCATCCAAAAAAGCCGATGCATCGAGTCCCATCCAAACCAGCGGCAGCGTTCCGATGGATGTGAACGCGGAGTAACGCCCGCCCACATTTTCAGGGATCGGCAAAATCACCCACCCTTCCATGCGCGCCCAAGTAGCCAGAGGATTTTGATCATCCTGCGTGATCACGATGGGGGCTTGACGCAACCTCTTCCACCCTTCCATCGCTCGCAGGCGGCCAATCCAGGTCCACAATTCCAAAGTCCGACCACTCTTGGAGGCAAACACCAATTGATCCGACGGCTCGAGCGACAACTCGATGGGTTCGGGCGAAGCCAACGGTACGAATCGGCCCTGCGACGATACGGTTCCCAGCGCTCCGACCAGGGCGTCCGTCGGCAACAAAGAGCCGCCGATGCCGCACCACAAAAGGCGCTGCGCGTTAGCCATTTGGGGCAAGGGTCGGGCGTTAACCTTCGCCCAACCCGACATCGGGTGCGCCATCAATCGCTCCATTAGCGCCCGTTCATCCATCGCATGGCCCCAAACATTTCCATCAGCGTACCCAATTCTCGGATTGCGCCATGATGGAGCCATGAGCGCCATACGCAAAGCCGTGATCCCCGTCGCCGGTTTGGGCACCCGTTTTTTGCCCGCCACCAAGGCGCAGCCCAAGGAGATGCTGCCCTTGGTAGACAAGCCCGTGATTCAGCACGTGGTCGAAGAAGCCATTCGCGCAGGCGTGGAGAGTCTGGTGTTGGTGACGGGCCGCGGGAAGGCCGCCATCGAGAATCATTTCGACGTGGCCTACGAATTGGAAGACACCTTGCAACGCCGCGGCAAGACCGGCGACCTTGAGCAAGTGCGGGCCATCACGAGCCTCGGCCAGTTCACCTACGTGCGCCAAGGCGAACCGTTGGGCCTAGGCCATGCCGTCCTCTGCGCCCGCCACGCCGTTGGAAATGAGCCCTTCGCGTTGCTGCTAGGCGATGACGTTTTCGACGATGAATATCCCGCATTAGAAGCCTTGATTGATGCCTTTGAGGCCACGGGGAAAAGCGTGGTAGGCGTGCAGGAAGTGCCACTGGATCACGTTTCGCGCTATGGAATTGTCAATGCGCCGGGCCATCTCGATGGCCCCTGGGCCGTTACAAAAATTGTCGAAAAACCCGCGCCCGCCGAAGCCCCAAGTCGCTTCGCCGTGGTGGGCCGGTACGTCCTCACGCCTCGCGTCTTCGAGCACCTCGCCGCATTGGAACCCGGCGTGGGCGGAGAATATCAGCTCACGGATGCCCTTGCAAAACTGGCCGAAGAGGGCCTCCTCGTGGCGGCCATCATTCCCGCCAAACGCTACGACACCGGCAATAAGTTGGACTACCTCAAAGCCAACGTAGAGTTCGCGTTGAAGCGAGAGGATCTGCGGGATGATTTCAGGGCCTACCTGAAAGAGATCGTAGGCTAAGCCGAGCGCCGCTTTTCGATCAGCAGATGCAGCAGCGTCACCGCGGCGGGTGTGATACCGGGGATGCGCGAGGCCTGGCCCAAGGTTTCAGGGTGATGCTTTTTCAATTTTTCTCGCACTTCATTACTTAGGCTCAACAGGGTTTCGATGGGGAAATCTTCAGGGATTCGCACGCCATCCCAATCCTGATGATGTTGCAGCAACCGAGCTTCGCGTCGGCGATAGCCGTCATAGCGAGTCTCGAAAAGCAGGAGGTCGCGCTCCCACGCGGCGTCCCATCCGCCTTGCGTTTCAGCCCATCCTGGCAGCAGGGCCAGGGCGCGATCCGCGTGAACATTCGTAAGATTCTGGCGTTTGAAAAAATCTCGAAGGCTCATGCCCGCGTTGAGGTTAAGGCCCGCGTCCAGAGCAATGGCGCCAAACTCGGAAGTCTGGGTGACCCAGGCCTCATCGCATTGGTCGCGAAGTTTTTCGCGACGATCCAACTTGGCTTCGACCGTTTGGATTTCGTCTTCCGTCAAAGCTCCAATGATTCTCGAAACCTCCAGCAGGCGGGCATCCGCAAGATCGCAGGCCAAGGTCAGCCGATGTTCGGCGCGGGCCGTCAACATGCGATAGGGTTCATCGGTGCCCTTGGTGCAGAGATCATCAATCATCACGCCGATGTAGGCCTGGTCGCGGCGAAGGATGATGGGCGCTTGATCTCGCAGCCATCGCACGGCGTTGATGCCAGCCATGAGGCCCTGCCCCGCCGCCTCCTCATAGCCCGTGGTGCCATTGATCTGACCCGCGAACCACACGCCCTCCAGACCCTCGACGGAGAGGTCCCGGCGCAATTGCAATGGATCGAAACTGTCGTACTCAATGGCGTAGCCGGGACGGATGATCTCCGCTTTTTCAAAGCCCGGAAGGCTGCGCACCATGCGTTCCTGCACATTGGGCGGCATGGAGGTGGACAGGCCGGAAAGATAAATTTCTTCCGTCTCCAAGCTCTCGGGCTCCACAAAAATCTGGTGCCGAGCCTTGTCGGGAAACTTCACGAACTTGTCTTCGATGCTGGGGCAATAGCGCGGGCCGATGCCTTCAACGTGGCCCCCGTACATGGCGGAGCGGTGCAGGTTTTCGCGGACCGCGCGCTCGGTTTCGGGCGTCGTGTGGACGATGTGGCAGGGGACTTGGGGCTGCGGAATGCGTCCAGAAAAAAACGAAAAAGGGCGCGGCGGATCATCACCGAGCTGAATTTCGAGTTTTGAGAAATCGATACTCTCCTTTGCCAAGCGAGGACTGGTGCCGGTCTTCAGGCGACGACAGCGAAGACCCAGGGACTTGAGCTGCTCCGATAAATGGGTGCTGGGCGGCTCTCCGGCGCGCCCAGCCTCAATGCGTTTTTCGCCGATGAGAATCTGGCCATTCAGGAAAGTGCCCGATGTCAGCACCACCGCATCGCATTTGATGAACGATCCATCCAACAATTCAATGCCTGCGAAGCCCTTGGTGCCGCTGTTCCAGCGAAAGGCTGAAGCCATGCCCTGCCTCAGCTTCAGATTGGGTGTGTGCTCTAGATTTTTTCGCGCGGCGATGCGGTATTTCACCTTGTCGGCTTGAGCGCGAGGCCCGCGCACCGCCACGCCCCGGCTCTCGTTGAGGATGCGGAAATGAATGCCTGTGGCGTCAATGAGCCGTCCCATGACGCCGCCCAGCGCATCCAGCTCGCGCACCATGTGGCCCTTGCCCACCCCGCCGATGCTGGGGTTGCAGCTCATCTGACCAATCTGATCCAGGTTCATGGTCAGCAGCGTCGTGGACATGCCCATGCGGGCCGCGATATGCGCAGCTTCGATTCCCGCATGGCCTCCACCGATCACGACAATGTGCTTCATTTCCTTGAACTCCGAGCCCTATAGTCTATCGGTGATTCGGCCCCAGATCCCGCCCTGATTTTGTGGAACACTGGTGGGTGATGAAACCCCAACTGACTCCCGAAGAACGCCGCGCGCGCCGCCATGAAATGCGCCGCCGCGCCATGCACCGATCCAAGTTCGCCCTGCCTTCGAGCATCACGCTCATCTCCATCCTTTGCGGGTTCTCATCGGTGGTGATGTCCATTAATGCCGCCGGGGACAACCCCGAGCGCTATTTCCTGTGGGCTGCGGCCCTGCTTGTGGCGGCGGGCATCTTCGATGGCCTCGATGGTCGAGTGGCCCGCGCCACGGGCACGAGCACCGAGTTCGGTGTGCAGCTGGACAGCCTGGCGGACATGGTGAGCTTTGGCATGGCGCCGGCGATCCTGGCCTACCGCTACGGCTTCTTCACCCTGGGCATCGGCGATCACCACCTTCGGGCCGTGGGCTGGGCGGCCTGTTTCTTCTTCATCGCCTGCGGCGCCTTGAGGCTGGCACGCTTCAATGTGCAAGTAGGCAGCGTGGATTCCCGCTTCTTCGTAGGAATGCCCATCCCCGCGGGCGCGGCCTGCGTGGCCTCGGTGATCCTCTGCTGGCCCGGCCAGCCCCAGCTGGCGAACCACGCCTATTATTTCGCGTTCGAACTTTTCCTGGTGGGCCTGCTCATGGTCTCCACGGTGCGCTTCCCCAGCTTCAAGAAGAAGTCCCAGAATCCCCGCTCATCCATGTGGTTCTTGGTGGCCTTCGCGGCGATCCTGAGCCTGATCATCATCTTTCGCCAGCGCTTCTTCATCGGATTCTTTGCGTTGTACATCCTCATGGGCTTAGCGATGAACTTAGGCTGGAAGCTGGGATGGCGGGGCGTCCAGCCTCCACAGACTCCGGACGAGACCGATCCCGGGCTGCTGCATTGATTTCGACACTCCCGAAAGCGGAGGTCCCGTGGCGATTCTAGAGGGTCATGGCATCGTACGGCGCTTTGGCTCGAGGGCCGTATTGCAGGGCTTGAGCCTCGCGGTGGAGGCGGGCGAACGCGTGGCCTTGCTAGGGCCTTCGGGTTGCGGGAAGACCACCCTGCTGCACCTTCTGGGTGGCCTGGACCGCGCAGATGAAGGCGAGGTGCGCCTTGATGGCGAGGATCTCGCCGCTGCGACACCCAAGCGCCTGGCCCAGCTGCGACGGGAAAAGGTCGGCACCATCTTCCAGTTCTTCCACCTGATCCCGACCTTGACGGCCAGGGAGAATGTGGAACTTTCGTTGCAATTGCTCCGGTGGAAACCCGAGGCCATCCGCGGCCGGGTGGATGAACTCATCCGCGCGGTGGGCATCGAGAGCCGCGCCGAGGCTTGGCCTTCAGAACTTTCGGGGGGAGAAATGCAGCGCATCGCCGTGGCTCGCGCTTTGGCGGCGAAGCCCCTTGTGCTGTTGGCGGATGAGCCTACGGGCAATCTCGATCGGGCCTCCGGGGAATCGGTGCTCGCCCTGCTGAAAGATCTCACCGACCGGGAAAACACGGCGCTGGTGATGGTGACGCACAGCGAGTCCGCCGCGAGCCTTTGCCATCGCACCCTGCGGATGCTGGACGGGCGCATCGTCGAGGGTTCCTTGTGACCGGCTCCTTAGGGCGGCGGCTCATCCTCCGGGCCCTGTGGCGGGAGAAGGGCCGGGCCTTGTTGGCGATGCTGTCGGTGGCCTTAGGGGTGTCGGTCTTCCTGTCCATCCGCTTGGCCAATCGCGCGGCGGTGGCGAGTTTCGAAGGTTTCGCCAATGGGGTGGGCCAGGGCTCTGATGCTGTGGTGCGCGCCGAAGTGGGTCCGCTGGACGAGGCTGCCCTGCCGCGCCTCGACGCGATCCGGGACATCGCCTGGGTCCGCCCCATCATCGAGGGAAGTTTTTATCGCGCCCGCAGCAAGGAAGCCTTTCAAATCCTTGGCACGGATCTCGTGGGCATCGGCAACAGCGTGGACTCGGCGGCACCCGCTCAGAGCGGAAGCGCGCCGGATCCAAGCCTCCAGGCGCGCTTCTTCGAAAGCATCCAGAACTCTGATGCGGTAATGATCTCTGGGGCCTTTGCCAAGTCCGACCACCTGCTGCCCGGCGCCGCGATCCAGGGCTTCGTCAACGAGCGCCCCGTGACCCTGCACGTAGCGGGCATTCTCTTGGACGCGCCGGGTCGTCCAGCCTTGCAGCGGAACCTCCTGGTGATGGACCTGCCCGCGGCCCAAGAAACGTTGCAGCGGCCGGGACAGCTGGATCGCCTGGAATTGGGCGTCCGCGAGGGCGCTTCGCCTCAACAGCTGGACTCCGGCCTGCGTGGGATGCTGCCCAAAAACTGGGTCCTGGAAGCACCGGAACAGCGCGCCTCTAGCGGCAAGACCATGACCGCGGCCTTCCGATTCAACCTCACCATCCTGTCCCTCATCGCGCTGGCCGTGGGCGCCTACCTTCTGTTTCAGGCCTTCGACGCCAGCGTAAATCGGCGCCGGGAAACCTGGGCCACGCTCCACGCCCTGGGGTGCGAACCCGCTCGGGTGCTGAGGTTCGTCATGGCAGAAGCGGCTCTACTGGGAAGCCTCGGCAGCGGCCTCGGCATCTTTCTCGGCTGGCTCCTTGCCCAGGGCTCCGTTCGCAGCATTTCCCAAACCGTCGCGGGGCTTTACGGCGCTTCCTCCGCCACCCACGCCAACCTCGACCCCGGTGAGGGCCTCCTCGCCGGGGCTATCGGATTTCTGGTGTGCCTCCTGGCGGCATGGATCCCCGCGCGCCGCGCGGCACACACGCCGCCGGTTCAATTGTTGGCGCGGGGCGGCGAGACCAAACCGACCCGCTGGGTCCTGTTCACCCTCACGGGCCTCGCCCTTACGGGGGCGGGAGCCACCTTGGCCTTCCTGCCCACCCTTCCGCCCGGCGTAGCCTGGCACGCCTATGTGGCTTCGGTGCTGGTGTTGCTGGGGGGAAGCCTGGCCTCTGTGGGCTTGATGCCGCTGCTGGGAGCGCCGGGCACCGCCGCTCGCGGATGGAACGCGCGGCTCGCCTTAAGGCCGCTGCGCCGCCCCACAGGTCGTCACGGATTTGCCGCGGCGGCCCTCGCCGTAGCCGTGGGCATGGCTACGGGCATGGGCGTGATGGTGCAGAGTTTCGAACGCACGGTGCAGACCTGGATCGGCGGCAATCTGCGGGCGGATCTCTATCTCGCGCCCCTCGGGTCCGTGGGCGCCGCCAGCCAACATCGTCTGCCCGGGGCGCTGGCAGACGAGCTGGCCGCAGATCCCGCGGTGCTCGCGGCGGATCGATTTCAGATGTTGCCGATCCATCTTCGCGGACAGGAAACTTTGCTGGGTGCAGGTGATTTCCTGGTGCATGCGCAATATGGCCACGTGGCTATCCTCGGCGCTGAGGATGCGGCTCCCATTCTTTTGCAGATGCACCGCGATGGCGTTGCTCATGTGGGCGCCATGGCCTCGGAAACTTTTTCTCGGCGCTTCGGCGTCCGGGTGGGCGATGGCATGGACATCCCCACCCCGGATGGATTACGCCACCTCAGCATCCGCGCCATCTACGCCGATTATGGCAATGAACGCGGCAGTCTCATCGTGGACCGGCCTGTCTTCTACCAATGGTTCCACGATGAACGCTGCGCCAGCGTGGCGCTCTACCTGAAGCCCGGGCAGGATCGCGCTTTGGTGGCCCAGCGGTTGGGGCAGCGCCATGCGGGCCTGCAGGTGCGGTCCAATGCGGATCTACGGGAACAGGTGTCCTTCGTCTTCCGACAGACCTTCGCCATCACCTACGCGCTGGAAATCATCGGCCTGGCCGTGGCCCTGGCGGGGCTCGTACAGGCCCTCCTGGGCCTCGCCATGGCCCGGCGCGGCGAGATCTGGACCCTGCGTGCCCTGGGCGCCAGCGAAGGCGAAATCGCGGGCGTGCTGCTGGGCGAAGGTCTCGGCGTGGCGCTGGCCGGAACCCTCGGGGGTCTCAGTATCGGACTCGTCCTTGCGCAAATTCTCGTGCGGGTGCTGAATCCCCAAGTCTTCGGATGGACGCTGCGCTTCTCGCTGCCGTGGGGATTCCTGGCCCTGCTCCTGGGCCTCGCCTTGTTTTCCGCCACGGCGGCCTTGCTGCCTGCGGCAAGGTGGGCGGCGCGGCTCAACGCCGACCGCGAAGCTGAGGAAGGGGCGTGATGATCCGGCTCCCGGTCGCGGCCTTCGGAGTCTCAGTCAGTCTGATGATCGGGGCTCAAACGCCTGCCTCCACGCCGGACGGCTTTGCCGTCGCGCGGCCGGGGTATCGCTTCTCGTTTCCTCGGGATCACGGATCGCATCCCGAGTACCGCACAGAATGGTGGTATTTCACCGGGCACCTCTGGAGCCTGGATGGAAAACGGCGCTTCGGGTACCAGTTGACCTTCTTCCGCCAGGCCCTGCCAAAGAAGGCCTACAGCGGGTCTGCGTCCTGGGGATCGGATCAGATTTTCCTTGCCCACGGAACCCTGACCGATGAAGGGGGCAAGCATTTTTGGGTGGGTGAACGGCTCAATCGCGGCGGGCTGACGGCGAATTCGGCGACGGATCACCTCGCGGTTTTCAACGAAAGCTGGAAGGCCGAGCAGGATGCCGGCGGCGTCATTCACCTTCATTTGAGCGTGCCGGGAGCGGGGCTGGATTTGACCATGCAGGCGCCGCCGCGGCCCGTGATTTTCGGTGAGGACGGCGTAAGCCGCAAAGGCGCGGATATAACCGCGTCTAGCCACTATCTCACCTTCCCCAGGCTGTCTTCCTCGGGCACCTTGAAGCTCGCCAACGAAGCACCCATGCCTGTTTCCGGCACCACCTGGATGGACCACGAATTCAGTTCGAATCAATTGGGCGAAGGTCAAGTCGGTTGGGATTGGGCGGGCATTCAGCTTCGCGACGGACGCAGCCTCATGGCCTACCGCATGCGGAAAAGCGACGGTAGCCAGGATCCCTTTTCGATCATGTACGACGTGGACAAGAGCGGTCGCATCACCCGCCGCACGAGCGAGTTCAAAGTCCTCGAACAAGGCGCCTGGACTAGCCCCGCCTCCCACACGCGCTATCCCCAGCCCCTCACTTTCGAGGCCTGGGGCGAGCGATTCAAGTTGGTTCCGATACTCAAGGATCAGGAGCTGCGCACCGCCCGCAGCACCGGCATCACCTACTGGGAAGGCGCCTGCCGCGTGCTGGATGCCTCAGGCAAAGAGATCGGCGACGCCTACCTGGAACAAACCGGCTATGCGCATTCGCTGAAGGGGCGGTTCTAGGACAGTTTTCCCCTTACCCATCCAATTCCTTGGAGCTAGAGCTGAGGGCCGCCTTGTCCTTGACTTGATCGGCACTGACATCAGCGGTCAGGGTGATTTTTTCGGCCTTGGCGATATTTTTTGCGATGCTGCGAACGGTGGTGAAGGATTTGGTCTGGGAAGGGATCTGCTGAATCGCGGCGCCCAGAATGGCGATTTGAACGGCGATCTGGCCTGCCTTGCTGGCTTGAAGGGGATTGCTGGCCAAGCTCTGGGAGGCTTCCTGGAGGGATGCAAGCGTCTTGGGCGCGGCCAAAGCGGCGATGGCATCGGCGCCCAACATCAAGCCCAAGCGGCTATTCGCCTTGGTGACCGTCGCGGCCTTTTCTTTCTTATAGGACTTCCAGTCGCCTTCAAGGGCCGCCATTTCGGTCCCCGCTTCGCTGGCCACCTTTAGCTGCTCGGCGTCGATATTGCCATCCTTGCGCTTGGTGGAAAGCTCCTTGTACTGAAGATTCAGTTTCTTGATCTTCTCCACTTTTTCGGGAGGAAACATTTCCATCATCGTATCCATGGCCTTCATGCCTTGGTCGGTGGCGATGGTGATGAATCCGATCATCTCCGCGCCAGCCAGCATCGCTGAACCGACGTCAATCTTGGGGGTGGAGGAGGTGGAAGGCGCGGCGGGTTTCTTGAAAAGACCCCCGAGCCCTTGGGCTGGAAGCCCTACTGCCGCAGTGCTCAGGGCGAGAAGAAGGGTAGTTCGGCGGAAGTTCATGGAAGCTCCTAGTTCTGGGCCGCGAGGGCCTGGTTGAGGTTTTTCTTGACGGCGCTATCGCCGAGTTTTTTCAAGGAATCGCGCACGTAATCGAGGGACCAGCTTCCGGTATCGAGGGGGTGGAGGGCCTCGGCGGGTCTTTCAAGGCGTTGGACGTGATCCGTTTGAAGGCCGAATTTAAGGATGGGTTGAGCCTCTCCCTGAGCTTGCACCCGCACCCGCCATTGGCCCGTGAAGGAGGTGGCATCCCCCGCGGTGGTGGACCCAAAAGTGGAGCCATTCAGCACAACAGTGTGTTCAAAGCCCGCACCATTTTCCGATAAAACAAAGCGGCAGGCGGCGGGCGATGCCAAGGCCGCAGCGGCCATGGGGGCCAGCCAGGCCGCTTCGGGCAGCCAAGCTGGAGCGCCACCCAACTCCGGGACTCCAAAGGCCACCAGCGGCAAGTTCGCGGCCGCGCCGCTGCCCCGCAAAAGGTCGCCCGGCTCCAGCTTTTCTTTGCTTAGGCCTGCGGCATTGAGGAAGCCTCGCGAAGGCATCTGGGCCAGCCACAAAGGGCCCAAAGATGCGCCCTTCTCATCCATGAGTTCGCCCGCCGAGCGAAGCCATTGCAAGGGCGCGAAGCTCCCTGGCGCGCCGCCCTTCCATTGGGGCATCCGCCCCGCGTCAATGGTCGCTTCCCGAACCTCCCGGTCCCCGCTGGGCAAGGCCAACATCTGGGCCTGGAGTTTCTTCGCCAGATTGATCACACCATTGCGGCAAACCGTGAACCAGGCCGCTTCAGCGTCCAGCTCCCGGACCCCCTCTTGCTCGACTTGCGCCAGTTCTTCACTGTGTTCCAGGAAGCCATTCAGCGGGTAGCGAGCGGCTTCATCGGCGCCCACTTTCGTGAGAAGCACGGCGCCCAACTGGACGCGGTAGTAGTGTTCCACCGATCCACCCGCCTTCATGCGCGTGCCATGGTAGCGGTCCAATATTCCCAGCTCGGCGATGCGATCGGGAGCCTCCTTGGCTATCAAGGCCAACTCTCGCTGTTCGAGGGTGATGAAATTCGCCTGGGCCAGTTGCGAGTGGCGAGCGATGTACTCGTGGATTTTTTGGAGCTGGGCCTTCGCCGCGGGCTGATTCAATTCGGGGGGCAGGAGTTTCAGCCCACCGGCCTGGCTGAGATAGTTCCCTAGGAGGCCCAGGAATGCGTCGGTCTCCAAGGTGCGCACCGGCGTTCCTTCCGGAGCCGCCGGCGGCGCTCCCCGCCAACGCAAGGACACCGTGGGTTCGGGCCGCTCCGTGGGTTTGTCCACCACCGTCAGGCTGTAGCGCTCCCCTGCGGGCAGCTTCCGGCCAGCGTCGGCCACATCCTGAATGACGGCGTATTTGGAACCCACCTCCACCACCCGCGCGAAGTGGCCTAGTCCTCGAAGGGTGGCGCCCTTCTTCACGCCCCGATCCCGCCCCTGGGGCCAGATGCCGCCTTTGAGTGCTGAAGCCTTGGAAGGCACCGCGAGGGTTGAAGCCTCCAGCACGAAGGGCGCGAGCTTGGTGGAGAGCTGTTCTAGGCACGCGTCCAACCAGCGTGCGGTGGCGGCTTCGAAGGCCTGGCGCAACAATTCGTCTCTCCTGCCGGCGTTGCTTTTGCCCAGCTCCACCACCGCCGAAACCATTCGCGTGGCGGAAAAAAGATTGGCGTTGGTCCACGGGTCCAGGGCCGAAAGATCCCCCACGATCACCGCCTCATAGTGGTCAATGACGCCGGCCTTCACTTCCTTGGCCACGCGAACCGCGCTCAGGGTGGGCACTAGGACCAGCACCCGCTCGTCGGGGGAGATCATCACGTCTTCGGAAAGGCGGAGGATGCGTCCCGGAAAGGCGGCTTCCACCTTTTTCTGGAAAGCCTCCTTCAAGGCCGCGGAGCCTGGAAATCGAGGGTCCGGCGAGGGGTCCGTCACCACCAGTTCCGGCGCCAAGGCGTATTTGATGGGCTGTTGCGCATGGGCCATGAGCCCCACAAGCCCCATGAGCCCGCCAAGGACCCGAGCCAGCGCGGCGCGCATCATTTCGCCTTCAGGACCGTGCTTCGCTCATCCATGGTGGAGACATCGAACTTACCGAGAAAGGGCTCGATGAGGGCCATGACATCGGCGCCGGTCTTGCCATTCATCGTGACGGTGATGGTCTCCGTCTTGGCTTCACCGCGGAATTGGGGAGCCACGGTCATTCCCGCGCTTCTCAGGGCCTGCTTCATGGAGGCCGTGGCCGCGGGGCTGGTGATATTGTCCACCCGGATCACGTAAGTGGTGGAGGCTGAGGCGCCTTCACGTTTTTCGGCGCGCTGGACCTTCTTGACGGCGCTGCGCAGCTCATCGGGCATCACGCTGTCCGCTTTGTGGATGGCCAGTTTGGTGGCGCTGGCCCGAGCCAAGTCGTCGGAGATCTGGTCGCCGCTATCGCCGGTCACGATTTTATCGGGCAGCAGCGTGTCCCCGTCCTTGATGCGGATCACGCGGTAGACCACCTGGGACGTGTAGCGATGGTTGTTGTTCACCGGCGTGAAGCGGTTGAGGGCCACCGCCACGTAATCATCAGGGCTCACGTCGGGGCTTTTCTTTAGGTTTTCGCGGATGACCAGGTACAGATCGTCTTCATTTTCAAAACTGCGGCCCATGAGATTCATGTCCACGAACTTGGTGTTGAGACCCGATTTTTCAATCATTTCTCCGAGGGCCGCGCGGACTTCGTTGGTAGCGCCGGCCCCCTTTTTGGTGGGATCCGCGTAGATGGTGATGCGGTGATAAAAGGAGCTGGTGTCGCTGAAACTCGCCCCCGAAGCCGACGCGGAGCTCGACGAAGCGCTGGCGCGGCTGCTGCG
The DNA here is from genome assembly GCA_025350765.1 of Holophagaceae bacterium. Lineage (GTDB taxonomy): Bacteria > Acidobacteriota > Holophagae > Holophagales > Holophagaceae > JANXPB01. The sequence continues at coordinate 13,069 of JANXXC010000033.1, forward strand.
GGCGTCAACGCTGGCGGCCCGCTGGTTGTCCCAAGTGCCCGATGCGGCCACATTCCGGCTGGCACTGAGCCGTGACGAATCGCTGGCCGAGGCCGCTGCGGAGCCCCGGTCGTTTTGCGCCGCGGCCGCGGCCTGGCGGTCCCTTGATGCATCCAGGCTGCTGCTGCTCTGGTAGGCGGCGTTGCCTTTGCTACTGCTGGCCGAAGCCGCCTGGAGCGAAGACTGGCTGGAGCTGGCGGAGGCGCGGCTGCTTTGGGCAGCGAACTTGGAAGCCTGCACGTTCTTCTGGTCGTCCGTGACTTCTTCCCGAAGCACTAGCGGCTTGGACTTGTCGGCGTCCATGCCTTCGATGGTGTAGGACAACACGATGACCTTGAACTTGCCTTCGGTTTCCTGCGCGAGGCTCAGGCCCAGGCTGTCCTCCATGTATCTCCGCAGGGCCTTGCCGTCCACCTTGAGGACGACTTCCACCACGGCCTTGCCCAGATCCACGTTGGCATTGACCACCTGGGTATCCACCACCATCGCGGCTTTGTGATTGATGACGTCGCGGATGATGCGATCCCCATCGGCGCCCAGCTTGGAGCGATTGCCGTAGACCTGGTAGATCGCCTGGGTGAGCGCATCTTCCACCGCCAGGGTCTCCGCCCGGGCGATGGCCTGCTGATTGGCTTCGGAGCCCTTCCATTTCTTCAAGTCCACCGCCATTTCCCCACGGCCCGATACGCTGATGATGTCCGCGGCCGGGGCGGCCACGACGAGAACTGGAAGAATGGCCAGGGCCCTGGGCAGGCGATTCGAGAAGATCCCTGAAACGGAAGCAAGGAAGTGAGTGGCACCGACCATGGGAGCCTCCGGATACGGGGTTGGATGGAACTGAAGGGGGAGTAGGCCAAGGATTCTAGCAGGGCCACCAAGCTGCGCCTGCATCGCCCACCGGGAAGGCGCCAAGAGTGCACCGGAGGCATCAGGCAAGGAGATCGGCGACGCCTACCTGGAACAAACCGGCTATGCGCATTCACTGAAGGGGCGGTTTTAGCGGCAGGGGGCGCCGGACCGGCTTGATCCAGACATAATCCTGAAAGAGGGCCTACTCATGTGGATTCCCAGGGTTCGAGGAACAATCAAGCGTCGGCTGCTGGTGAATTACCGGGTGGATCCAGAGGTCGTCCAGAAATTGCTCCCCGCTCCATTCAAACCCAAACTCCAATCGGGCATGGCTATCGCAGGGATCTGTCTCATCCGCCTGGAGGGAATCCGGCCCAGGTGGATCCCCAGTGCCCTTGGGATTCAGAGCGAAAACGCAGCCCACCGGATCGCGGTCACATGGTCCGAAGGGCATCGCGAACGAGAAGGGGTTTTCGTCCCTCGAAGGGACAGCGACTCGTTGTTGAACCAATTGGCAGGTGGGACCCTTTTTCCCGGTGAGCACCACCCCGCCAAATTCCAGGTCGCCGATGTTGGCGGACTCCTGACCCTTGCGATGGCCTCCAAGGATGGCTCCACGCATATCTCGGTCAGTGGCCAGGAATCGGACGCCTTGCCGCCCTCTTCCTGTTTTGAAAGCCTTGAAGCATCTTCATGCTTCTTTGAGCAGGGATCCCTTGGATATTCCGTCACCCGCAAACCTGGGATTCTCCACGGCCTTGTTCTCGAGACCCAGCAATGGAGCGTGCTCCCTTTTCAGGTCAAAGCAGTCTCATCGAGTTTCTTTGAAGATCCTGGTCTGTTCCCCCCGGGGTCCGTGGTCTTCGATCACGCGCTAATCATGCGGGACGTGGAGCATGCCTGGTTGGGCGCTCCGGATTTCGTTGCGGGCAAAGTCGTGTGAAGGCGCGGATGCCGCCTTGCATCGCTTTCTGGCCTATGGCATTTTCAGCTCAGTACCCCCGCAATACACGCGCTCAAGAAATTTGCGAGGGTCCCGGCCAGCATGGCTTTGAGGCCTAGCCTGGCCAGGTCGCCGCGGCGCTCGGGGATGAGGGCGCCGATGCCGCCGACTTGAATGGCGATGCTGGAGAAATTGGCGAAGCCGCACAACGCAAACGTGGAAACGAGCTTGGCCTTGGTGCTGAGTTCGGGCATTCCGCCGAGCTGAATGAAGGCCACGAATTCATTCACCACCATGCGCGTGCCCAGCAGCGAACCCACGGTGCCAGCTTCTTTCCAGGGCACGCCCATCAAAAACGCGAAGGGTTTGAACAGCGTGCCAAGGATCATCTCCAGGCTGGCGGCGGGGAAGGCGGCCTTGATGATGCCGTTGGCCAGTGCCACCAGCGCGATGAAGGCCACCAACATGATGGCGACGTTGAAGGCCAGGGAACCGCCTTCGAAGGCGCCACGCGCAGCAGCGTCAATGACATTCACATCGTGGATGGGCACGTCCACTTTCAGCTCTTCGCCCTTCACCATCTGGGTTTCGGGTTCTTCCACTTCGGGTTCCAGGATCTTGGCGATCATCACGGCGCCCGGCGCGGTCATGATGACGGCGGTGAGCAGGTGGACGATGTCCACCCCCGCGATCTGCACGTAGGCCACCATGATGGAGCCCGATACGTGCGCCATGCCAGCGGTCATGATGACCATCAATTCCGAGCGCGTGAGGCGCGAAAGGAAGGGCCGGATGGTGAGGGGCGCTTCGGTCTGGCCCATCAAAATGCTGGCGGCCACGCAGACGCTTTCGGCGCCGCTGACTTTGAGCACGCGGCCCATGGCCTTGGCGCAGGCGCCCACCACCCACTGCATGATGCCCAAGTAGTAGAGCACCGCGAAAATGCTGGCGACGAAGATGATCGTGGGCAGCACGACAAAGGCAAAAACCATTCCCACGCGGCCGATCATCTGATGCGCGGAATCCATCACTGGCGCGCCGAGACCCCCCGCCGCGCTATCCGCCAGAGGCCCGAAAACGAAAGACGCGCCGTCGTGGGAGTACTCCATGAGGTGCTGAACGACGATGCGGATGCGATCAAAGGTGCGGCCCACGAGGTTGCCCCAGAGCAGCGCGTAGACCACGACGCCGAAGATGCTCCAGTTCAGCGGCTTGCTCTCGAAGCTCGCGAATTTTCGCAGCAGCATGGGCGCGAACATTAGCAGCAGGATGATCCAACCCAGGCCGTAGAAATGGGCTTCAGGCGTGCCTTGGTGGAGCCAAAACCCCGGCCACGGAATGAATCCCAGCAGGTTCGAAAGGAAGACCCCTTTCAGGACCACCACGGCGAAAATCCACTGCAGGGCCATCCCCCAGCCCACGGTTTTCCAGTGGATGTTGCCGCGATGGCGGCTCAAGGCGATGGCGATGGCCATGAACACGACGATGCCAATGAGGCCGATAAAGCGCTCCATTTATGACTCCCTTTTTATTGTCTATAACTCTTTATTCAGGGACTTGATGGCCCGGATCATCTCAAAGCGGGCGCGGCCCAAGATGCCTTCGCGCTGGATAATCAGCACCAGCGTGCAGCCTTCCGTGGCGCCCATCATGAGGATCCAGTGCTCCGCCGTGGCAAAGGCGATCTGCTCGATGTCTCCGCGGTCGAATTCCTCGATGGCCTGGGACAGGTGCTGCTTCACGGTCTGCTGGTAGGCCCCAAGTAGTTGCAGCGCCTCATTCGGCACCTGGATGGTGCGGGTGCAGATGGGCTCGCCGTCGTGGTCGCTGAAAGTGGCCGCGAGTGCCTCGGGCACCCGCTCAATCAACTGATCCAGGATCTGCTGGAACATGGACGCGCTCCGGTAATGGGGTTGAAGCATCATGACCGGACTAAATCCCCCGCGCTACCTGGAGGGCCCAGGTCCCCAGGAAAGCGCCCGTCGCGGCCAGGCGTGCGGCTAAGGAATCCGGGAGATCTGGAAAGGCTTCGCCCCGCCAGGCTCGGCGGACATCCCAAGCCACCATCCATGGGGATGCCAGCAACAACAGCATTCCCACGGGATGCCAGTGGAAGGCCAGGCACCAATCCCCACGAGACAGGGCCAACCCGCACCGGGTCAAGCCACAGGTGGCGCAGGGAAGGCCCGTGAGCGATTTGAAAATACAGGGCGGAAGCGTGAGATGGGTGGCGCTGAGCAGGCGGGCGCCCATGAATCCCAGTCCCCCGGACACCAGCAAGGCGGCAGCCAGCCATGGAAAGCGCGAGGTGCTCAAAAGGTCACCGATTGCATGACGATAATCCAGCTCAGGCCCAACATGCCGCAGAGGCAAAGGCCGGCGATCAGCACGTGAAGAAGGGTGGCCACGGCGCCCTTCCACATGGGGGCGGAATGAAAGGCCGCGAGGGAAAGCCCCCGCATCACCCAAAAATAAGCGCTGATCCCTAGGAGAACCGGTGCCAACAGCGGGCCCGCCACCGGAATGAAACCCAGAAATCCCAAGCTCGCATCAATGGCTCCTACCTGCATGGCCTCCGCCTCGGCGATGAAGGTGATGCGCCAGCTGCCGGTGCGTCTAACGCCGCCAAGGATCCACAGGCAGCCGTGATCCCAGACGGCATTGTGGAGCCAGGCGCTGGCGATCCCCAGGGGGCCGAGGAGCAGCATCCAAGGCCAAACGTGCGACCAGGACGGCAGGTCCGGCAGCCCGCTCACGTAGGCCTGGATCTCCTCCGCGCTGAAATCAGGCGGAAGGCGCTGAAGGATCTCCCTCCATAGAGGGCCTTCGAGCTTCTTGAAAATCGGATAATCGCGGTAGAACCCATGCAGCGCGATCAGCCCGCTCAGGACAGCCAGGCCACCCCGCAGCAACATCATCCATGCGAAGGAAGCCCCTAACCCCGGGTCCGCCGCGGCCCGCTCCCGGAACCCCTGCACCGGATGCAGGGTGCAGCGGATCAATCGCCGGAGCAGCACCGCCAAAGCCATCAGGCCCCGCCCCGAAGGCCCTTCTGAAAGGCTTCCCGGAATTCTTCTCCGCCCGCGACCCACAGTGCGCCAAAACATCCGCCGCAGAGCAGTCCGAGGAGAAAGAGCGGGAGGAGCATTCCCAGGACGCCCCGCCAAGTGTCCGTGCGATGTGCTCTCGCAAAGATCGCGCCCTGGTAAAAGAAGATTCCCAGCTGCGCGCCGACCGTGACGAGCGTCCCGACCAGGTGAAAAGGCCCCGGAAGCCTGGACAGCACTAAGTCCGCCAGCCCCACGGGAACCGCGAGGGCCGCCGCGCTGTAGAGCACTGTGCGGAAGGTCACGGGCAATCCGAGCTTGGCTTTCGCGCCGCCCACCAACCAAAGTCCGCCGTGGTTGAGAAGCCCGGTGATGGCGAAAATCACCGCGATGAACAGCGGAGCCAGCACGATGCCGATGATGCCGCCGATGAGCATGGCGGGCCCCTCTGCCGCGGCGGGTTTGGGCATCCCCAGGGCTCCCAGGAACCAGGGCTGCGCGGGCCAGAAGATGTTCACCACTCCCGCCAGCACTACCACGGGCAAGCCCACCCACGCATAGAACTGAATGGCCGGCCCCAGGTTGCTGGAGTGGCCGAGGCCCTCGCCCGCTTTCGCTGGATCGGTCCAGAAAAGACGGATGGTGGACATCACGCGGTGGAAAAATCCCGGGAACTTGGCCTTGTCCTCGAAGGGTAAGAGCCCGCCCTCGGCCATGGGGGGAGGGAGGTCAAGGGGCGCGTCGGGGGGAAGGTAGGGATTGGAATCCATCAATGGGCCTTTCGGGGAAAAATGCGTTCGAAATCTCGAATGGCAATGGGATCGCCTTCCCGTTTCAGGGGACCTTCGAACTCCCGCGGATCCAGATCGGCGAACTCGCCGAAGAGCGCGATGTTGCCGTTGATGTACGCGATAAATTCATCCTGCCGGTGGCGGATGTAGGGGCGGAAGGGCTTGGAGACGAGGCCCAGAAGGGCCGAATCCAGAGCGGTCCAGGTGTTCAGTGAAGTCTCGAATCCCTTGGGGCCTTCCCAGTAGCGGTAGACGGAGACCATTTTGACGCCCACGGCGAAGGGCGTCTTCAGGCGCCCCCTTTCGGCCCTTCCTTCGACGATGTAGACCCGCAGGCCGGGCTTCTTCAAGACCAAGTGCATGGTGCCGTGGAGTCCCTTGGTGTCATTCATGGACCAGGTTCCGTCGGGATCCTGAAAGACGAAGAAGCCCGGAACAAACTGGCAGTGGCGCCACATGGCGGAGGCCAGGCGCGGGTGGTCGAAGAGTTGGTCCATGGTGGCGAGCCGCACCCGCTTGGGCTCGGTGCGGGTCTGGAACACGAAGTCCGCCCGCCGGACGATGGCCTGAGCCTCCGCCCTTGAGGCGGGCTCCAACTGATCGAAGGGAACCTGGGCCCTCGCTGCCGCCGCCAGCATGGTCAAGGCCAGAATCATCAACCCGCGCATGATTCCAACCTATCAGCACTAAGCCCTAGTTCCAGATGGAAGCGCGTGGGCTATGATGAATCCATTCCTACTTGAGGCTTCCATGACCGGGCTCCTTCCGAGCGCGCGCCGATTCCCCTGGGCCCTGGCCTTGGCGGGGTTCCCCGCATTAATCCTTCCGGCCCAGGATGTGGACCTGGCGGAAAAGCTGTACCGCAGCGGGGAGCGGGCCTATCACTCCCGGTCCTACCCCGAGGCTTTCGAAACCTGGAACCAGTTGCTTCAAGCCGCCCCAAGATCCGGCTTCGCGGCCCAGGCGCTCATTCGCATGGCTCGCTATCACATCGAGGTCGAGAAGAAGCCCGATAGCGCGATGCCCTATTTGGATCGGCTGAAGACGGAGCACATCAAGTCTCCGCTAGCCGCCGAGGCAATGCTGCTGCGGGGCGAGATCCTTGCTCAGCGCGCCCGGAAGCCCGCCGAACTCAAAGAGGCCATCGCGGAATTCAATCGGGTGGTGGACCTCTACACGGATAGCCCGGCTTTGGCGGGCGCCCACTATCAGCTGGGGATGGCCTTCCGGGATCAATCCCAGTGGGGACGAGCCCTGCAGAGTTTCATGGAAGCCTATCGCTTGGATCCGTCCTCAGCTTTCGCCCCCAAGGCCCTGCTTCAAGGCGCGGAGGTGTTGGATATCCAAGGGGACCTGCCAGGTTGCCTGCGCCTGTTGGTGCGCCTTCGAGAGCGGCTGCCCAACAGCCCGGAAGCCAAAGATGCCGCGTGGCGCATCGCTGTTCGAGTGAAATGGCGCATGCAGAAGGCACCCTTGAAATCCGAAGGCAACTGGCCCGCGGGCAAGGCCCCAAAGTGGGTCAATACCCCCACCCTGCTCGCCTGGAATCCCGAAGGGGATCTTTACATCTACGAAGAGGGTCTGGATCGGGCCGTCATCCTTCATAAAAATGAAGCCGTGGCCGTGGGCATTCCCGTGAAGGGTGCCAAGGCCTTCATGATTTCCGCCAGTGGGCTGCCTCTGTTCCTCACCAAGGCAGGGCTGGTGAAAGAGGATGGCTCGCCCATGGCTCTCCCCGGCACGGCGCCGAGCGGTGGCGTGGTGGATCGGTGGGGCACCGCGTGGGTCGGAGACAAGAAGGTCGCGTCCCTCACGCTGGTCGGTGCCGACGGCTTGTCCAGGGCTCTGCCCTCACCCACCACCAATGCCTTGGCGCCTCTACCCAATGGCGGGGTCGCCCAGGCTTCCGACGCGAACCGGGACGTGAAATTCTTAGATGCGAATGGGCAGCCCCAGGTCTGGATCCCCTACGGGAAGGGCCTGCCTGGGGTCTTCCGCAGCGTGCTGGCTTTGGGCAGTGATGCCATCGGCCACGTGGCCGCCATCGTGGAAGGCGGAGAGTTCGAGGGCGTCGTCCTTTGGGGTCCTGACGGCTCGGTGTTGCGGCAAGCGACGTGGCGCCAATTGGGCATCAGCGGAAAATTCGTGGCCATCACCATCGACCGCAATGGTGGCCTCATCCTCGCGGATCGCTCCAACGATCTGCTCCTCCGGTTGAACTAATGATGCGCCACCGCTCTCTCGCTCCCATCGCGCTGATATTCGCCGCCGGGCGCCTTTGCGCCCAGGTCCCGCAACCGGATCCCTCCCTCAACGATGTTTTCAAACAAGGCAAGGACCTTTGGGCCAATCAGGGGGACCGAGATGGGGCCGCAGCCAAGTTCGAACAGGTGCTCGCGGCGCTGGAGCCAAAGGCCCGCAGCCTGGATGCCGCATGGAGGGGAATGCTTTGCGAGACCTACAATTGGCTGGCCATCCTCGAGGACCGCAACCCCGCCAAGAAGGCCGATGCCATCCGGCGCATCGAGGCCCTCGCGGGATTCAATCCGGACTTCGAGCTGGACAAGAACATCACCTCCGGGAAACTCCAGGCTCTCTATGACAGCCTGCGCGGCGCGAAGCTCGCCAAGGTGGGCTTCACCTTTCTTCCCGAGGGCGGCGTCCTCAAGGTGGACGATGTCCCCGGGCCTTCCTCCACCTCGCGGTATCTCGCCTTCGGATCCCACAAGTTGATCTACGCCAAGCCAGGTTTCGGCTCTCAGGAGGTGGATCTCACCTTGGCCCCCAAGGACACCAAGAACGTGGATTTCAAGCTGGACCGAAATGCTTCGACCATCACCTTCTACACCTATCCGAGCGGCGTGGAAGTGCTGCTGGACGGCAAGCCCCAAGGCAAGACCTCAGGCCAGGCGCCACCGGATATGAAGGCCCTGGCCGATAAAGCAGGCCTGAAGGTTGAGGATCTCTCAGGCCCGTTCGTGGTTTCAGAACTGAAGGTCGGCAAGCACATCCTCGAATTGAAGTCCGCCTGCTTCCGTCCCAAGCGTGTGGAACTGGATGAATCTTTCACCACGCCCTACGCGGATCATATTCTGGAGGCCATCAAGCTGGATCCATCCCGCGGAACACTGACGGTGACTTCTGCGTGGCCCGGCGGCGAGTTGTTCCTTTCAGGCCAGAGCTATGGTCCCTTGCCCGCTACGGGTGTCTCGGTCTGCGCGGGCACCTACGATCTAGTGGTGAAGTATCCCTCGGGCGGATTTTCGCAAAGGGTGGAGATCCCCGAGAACAAGGCGGTGAGTCTTGCGGCCAAGCCCAAACCCCGCATTGCTTTCATCGGCTTTGACGGCGCGGATGATTTCCCCGGTAAATCCCGCCTCCTGGCTCAACTCCAGTCGCTGGGCGATCGGCTGAAGGAAGTGGCCTTTCTGAAACCCAAAGATGGCGAGAGCCCCGTTGATGCCATCGCGCGCATCCGAAATGCCAAGGAGGCCGAGCTGCTGCTCAGCCTCGTCTCCGCCAAAGACCGCCCCGGTTATCCGGTGGACTTAGTGCTGGGAACCTTGGATAGGGAGGAGGAACACCTCCCCCTGAAACCCCTCGACGAAGATCCTTTGGCCGACCTGGTGGGTCGGCTCAACACCCAGCCCCAGATCTGGGAACCCAGCGTGGGACTGTTGTTGGCAGATCTGCCCGGTGAAAGCGGGCCGGTGGTCATCCAGCCGGGAGACACGGGGAAATTTGGCATCCAGGCCCTCAAAGCCATCACCCAGGCCGGTGGCAAGGCCGTCACTACGGCCTTGGCTTTCCGCCAAGTGCTGCTTGAAGCCAAGGGAGAAACACTGTCGGTGACCCAGGCGGGACTAAACGCCAGCCTGCCCTTGGGACGCGAGCCCTTGGAATTGCCGCTCCACGCTTCCAACCTTTGCTACCCCTTCGTCCTGGCGGAACTGCGGCTGCGCACCATCGCGGCCAAAGGAGACGAGGCAGCCTTTCTGAAGCTGAATCAGGCCATTGCATTCATGCATTTCCGTCGTTTCGACAAAGCATTGGAATTGCTTCGGGAAGCCAAGGTCAGCGGCCCGGGGCATCTCGGACTGGGCCAGGGAACCGTGGATTACTACACGGGCATCTGCCTGAGCAAGCTCGGATCCGTGTATATTCCGGAAGCGATCCAAGCCTTTGGCCAAGCCCCGAAATTTCCCAACTCCACCTTGTTTGGTCCCGACGGGCCGCTCGTGGCGCCCTTGGCGAAACAAGCCACCGAAGACCTGAAAAATTGAATTCTCGGAGGTCCCCATGAATAACTGGATGAAACATCAGCGCGGTGAAGGCAAGATCGGCTGCACCATCAGCCTGCTGGTGGTGGGGATCCTGACCGCCGCCGCCATCAAGATCATCCCGGTCTATTACGCGGATAACCAGATTTACGACATTGTGGAGCGGAAGGCGGAACAAGCGGCGGGCCGAACGCCGGAAGACATGGAAAAGGAGATTCGCTTGGAAATCCGCGGGTTAGGGGTTCCTGAGGCCGGAGCGCCAGGGGCCATCAAGGTCCGCAAGGTCATGAGCGGCTTCGAAGGCAGCGTCATCGTGACCATTCGATACACCCACAAGGTTGATCTCTACGGCATCACCGACTGGACTTTCAACGTGGAGAAGACCCTGACCCACCCGGTTCTCGAAAACATCAAGTAAAGCCATGTTGCCCCGACCTCTAGCCTTCCTGCTGCTTTCAGGAGCTGTCCTGACGGCCCAGGATACCTATTTCAAAGAACCGGAAAAGAAATGGTGGCTTCCCAAATGGGAGGTGGACGTCTACCACGAATATGTGGACCTGGACCCGGGCCGCCACGACATCCGCCGGTACCGTGGAAGGCTGCGCCTGCGCTTCGAACTCGGCGGTGACGACGAATGGATCCAGTTCCGGGTGGGCTCCAAGCACCTGGTGGGCAGCGACGGCAACAAGAACAACCTCAAACGATTCGACAATGAGCGGAGCAACGGTTCCGAATTGGATCTCGCGGATCTCCGGGTCCAATGGCTGCGGGAATCCGGCGGCGTCGAACTGCACGGAGGCTTCATCGAGAGTCCTTTGATCGCTTCCGAAAGCCTTCTCGATCCGGATCTCCGGCTCACGGGTGGCTCGGGACGGTTCTTCTTTCGGTGGGAGAATGGATGGCTGGATGAAATAGGTCTACGGGCGGTGAGCGGGAATTTAAAACTCATAGAACGGGGACAGGTGCGGATGGACGCGGCGCATCTGGTGGCAAAAGTGAGCACCGGGGCTGTGAGTTGGACGGCCTTCGGCGGGCCCTGGAGGCTCCAGGCTCGGCAGGAAGATCTATCCAAATTTCAGCGGCAGAATCCCGTGGGCTCGAGTGGCTACGCAGAGGATTCTGCCCTGACTTTCAACCTCATCACCTATGGGCTGGCGGTAGACGCGGCCTGGACCCTTCCGGTGGAAGTGAAGCTCTTCCAGCACCAGAATCAGGACACCAAGGAGAAGGGCAACGAGTTGCAGATCTTCATCGGCAGCCGCACCAAGAAATGGTGGCCCCAGGTGGGATTCGTACACCAGCGCATGGCGCCTACGTCGCAACTGGCTTCGGTGAATGGCGACATCTGGTGGTTCCACGCCAACGCCGACGGCAACCGCTACGTGGCCTCCTTGGCCCTGCCCAAGAAATGGCTCTTCTCCTATAGCTACATCGAACAGACCCGACGAGGCGCCACGGCGCCGGTATACTCCCATCGCGCCGGTTTCTCCAAGCGGTTCTAAATGCACCCATCCCCCACCAAGACCTTGCGCCGCCTTCACCTCGGGGGGATCGCCCTCTTTCTGCTGCTGGCCTGCAATCGGAACGACGACAATTTTTTGCCCGGCCCCGCCGGACGTCCCATCTTCGCGGTGGACACCAGCAATCGCTTAATTTCCTTCGGGGCCCTGCGGCCCTCGGTTTTGTTAAGCTCCGTTCCCATCACGGGGATGCAGCCGGGCGAGGACTTGGTGGCCTTGGATTTCCGGCCCGCCAACGCCCAACTGGTGGGGCTTGGAAGCACGAGCCGGCTCTATCTTCTGGATCGAGTCACGGGAGTCGCCACCCCCATCGGAAGCGCGGCCTTTGGAACGCCGCTCAGCGGGTCTAAATTCGGTATTGATTTCAATCCCACGGTGGACCGCCTGCGCATTCACAGCAACAGCGGTCAGAACCTCCGCGCCAATCCCGATACCGGCGCTCTGGCGGCGGTGGACGCGCCGCTGGCCTATGCGGCTGGGGATCCCCACGCGGGGGCCCAGCCTTATATCGCGGAGAACGCCTACACCAACAGCTTCGCGGGGGCCACCACCACCACCCTCTTCGCCATTGATTCAAGCGTGGATGCGCTGGTCATGGTGAACCCGCCGAACGCGGGGACGCTGATAACCGTTGGCGCCTTGGGCCTGGACACCTCGGGACTGGTGGGCTTTGATATCGCAGGAAATGATGGCACCGCTTACGCGACCTTCACCGCCAACACGGGCGGGGCCTCCCTGCTCCACACCTTGGATCTTGGGACCGGAAGGGCCACCCTGGTGGGAGCCGTCGGGAATGCCCAGCCCCTGCGCAGCATCGCGGTCCTGCCCCAATAATGAAGCAGGTCCCCAATCGGGGGCCTGCTTCGCGGAACAGCCAGGCTCAATCCAGCTTGGGTTGGGGTTTCAGGGCCACGCGGTAGAGCACGATACCCATGACCGCGAAGATCGCCGCGCCCAGAAGCTCGTAGCTCGTCGCGCCCCATGACTTGGTGAGGTGCTCTTCCAGGTTGATCCTGGTGAGGAAGTTGTCGAAGCCTGGACTTCCGCCCAGCTTTAGTTTGTCGGCGGTGGCGGCAAGGATGGCCACCAGCACACCCGCCAAGGCACCCCCTGCCACGAGTCCCGTTGCAAAGAGATTGCCGGGGCCCAGCTCATCCTCGGCTTCGTTGTGGTCCGGGGATTGACCCGCCTTGATCTTCTTGTCCGCAAACCAACGCACCACACCCCCGATAAAGATGGGCAACGTCGTGGATAGGGGCAGGTAGGCACCGACCGCGAAGGCCAGGGAACGCACCTCGCAGAGTTCCATGGTGATGGCGGTGAAGACACCCACCAGCACGAACTGCCAATCCAGGTTGCGCGCCAGCAGGCCCTTGATGAGCGTGGCCATAAGCGTTCCTTGCGGCGCGGGGAATTTATCGCCGCCGATGGCGTGGACCATGAGGCCCGTGGCCGCATCAATATGGGCGTTGTCCAGCACCTTCACGGTGATGCCGATGGCAAGGGCCGCAGCCACCGCGCCGATCATCAGACCGATCTGCTGGTACTTCGGAGTGGCTCCCACCAAGTAGCCGGTCTTCAGATCTTGTGACGTCGCACCGGCGTTGGCCGCCGCGATGCAGACGATGCCGCCCACGCAGAGCGCCATGGGCTGGTAGATGTCGCCAGTCCAGCCAATGCCCACGAAGATGAGGCAGGTGGCCATGAGGGCCGCGATGGTCATGCCGGAAATGGGATTCGAGGAGGAGCCGATGATGCCCACAATTCGGCTGGATACCGTGACGAAAAAGAATCCGAAAGCCACCATCAGTACGCCCAACAGGACCTTGCTCATGATGCCGCTGCCGGGAATAAAGGGGAGCAGCGCCAGGATGACGATGAGGCCGAGGGAGCCGAAGATGACGATGGAAAGCGGGAGATCGTTTTCGGTGCGTTTCACGCCACCTTCGCCCACGCCTTCCTTCATGCTGCCCAAGGCGCCCTTGAAGGCCGAGATGATGGTAGGAATGGTTTTGAGCAGTGTGATGAAGCCGCCCGCCGCCACCATGCCCGCACCGATTTGACGTACGTAGGCGTAGTAGATGGCGCGGTTTAATTCCGTGAATTCGTGGGTGAGGGGATTCCATCCATACTTTCCAGCGATGGCGAGATCCTTCATATACCCGAGCTTCACCAACTGCGTAGCGATGGTGTCGCCGGGGACCAGTGAGGCCAGCAAGGGAATGATGCCGAGCCAGGCCAGCACGCCACCCGCCACCAGTAGGCCGCCGTTCTTGATGCCCAGGATGTAGCCCACACCCATGTACTCAGGGGTGATATTGGCGTTCACCGTGGCGGCAGGAAAGATTTTGGATTTCATGTTGGAGACCCAGGTGGGCGTCTCGGAAATGACGTGCAGAATAAGCTGACCCACGGCGTAGAGCAGGCCAAAACCCAGGCCCATGTATGCGGTCTTGGCCATGTCGCCGCCTTTTTCACCCGCGATAAGCACCGCGGCGCAAGCGGTGCCTTCGGGATAGGGCAGTTCCGCGTGTTCTTTTACGATGAGCGCTCGGCGCAGCGGAATCATCATCAGGATGCCCAACACGCCGCCCATCAAAGCCAGCGTGAAGATGGTCCAGTAGTTGAAGAAACTCGCGCCGTTGGCGCCGGGTGTCAGAAACAAAAATCCAGGCAAGGTAAAGACCACGCCGGCGGCGATGGATTCCCCGGCAGAGCCGATGGTCTGCACGATGTTGTTTTCCAGGATCGTAGACCCGCCCAATTTCTTGAGCAGCGAGATCGCGAGTACCGCGATGGGGATCGAAGCCGACACCGTGAGTCCCGCCCGCAGCGCGAGATAAACCGTCGAAGCGCCAAAGATGATTCCAAAGATGGCGCCAAAGATAATGGCCTTGGGGGTAAATTCCGCCACCTGCTCGTCATCGGCGACATAGGGCTTGAACTGGACTTCATCGGACATGAATCCTCCGGGGTAAACACAAATTTCCAATAGGGGCGAAACCTCGATCCTACCTGGACTAGGGGCCATTCTAAAGCGGGATCGGATTCTTCCGGTATTGATGGGAAACTGCTTGGATGGAGCCACTCATCACTAGCCGCGCCAATCCGCGATTCAAGGAGCTGAAGTCCATGCTTCTGGCTTTTGGGACCGCGCGTACCCACACCTTGCTGGCGGGGCAAAAACTCATCGAAGCCTGGCGGGGGGCGCCCCACGCCTCGCGACTGAGCCCAGAACTTTTGCTGCTCACCGATGGAAGCGAAGCTCCTATTTCTCTGCGAGATCTTTCCCTTCCCATCCTCTCTGTAAGTGAAAAGCTCATGGCGGATCTCACCGATTCCGGCAGCCCGCCCAGCAGCGCCCTGCTCTTGGGTCTCGGCCCCGAACCCTGCGGCCCACTTTCAAATCGAGTCATCGTGCCCTGGGGGATCCAGGACCCCGGAAATCTCGGCGCCATCTTGCGCAGCGCGGCGGCCTTCGGATTCCAGGAAGCCCTGCTGGGCCCCGGCTGCGCGGACCCCTTCAGCCCCAGGGCCCTGCGCGGCAGCATGGGCGCGGCTTTCCTGCTGTCCATTCGGCGCACGGATAATCTCGAACTGGATGCGGGAAAATGGTTTGCGTTGGACGGAAGCCCAGGTGCGATCCAACTGGATGACGCGGATCTTTCCGGGCCTTTGCGCATTCTAGTCGGGAACGAAGGCCATGGCTGGAAGCATGAATTCCTGCCGGCGGCGGTTCAGCGAACATGCATTCCCACCATCGGCGTAGAGAGCCTCAACGCCGCCGTGGCCGCAGGCATCGTCTGTTATGAATCGCGGCGAAGGATGGGCGGATGAAAAAATCTCAAGTGATCAGTCTGGCGGAATCGCTAGGGCTGGGCTTGCTCGTGGCTGCGGCCTACCTGCTTCCCTTCCGCGGCTTGGGCCTACTTGAATCCGCCCTTCTGCTGGTCTTCGCGGCGCTCATCATGCGGCGCGCCCTGGACCCCGCCCAGAAGATGGCCTGGCTCTACCTCGCCATGTTCATAGGCGTGGCCACGGCCTTCTATTGGATGCCCGGAACCATCAAGGCCAAGGGGGATCTCGGCTGGCCCACGGCGGCCTTGGCGGGGCTGCTTTTCTTCGCCTACGAATCTTTCGGGATCTGGCTGACCTGGCTCTTCACGCGGCGCATGTACCTGCGCACCCAGAGCGCCTGGGCCACGGCTTTCGCGGCGGGCTTCGCCATTCTCGCTTGGGAATTCTTCGCCTTCCACGTCTATGAGTGGAGCTGGTCCGCTCCTCTGAGCGGGCTGCCCTTTCTCGCCCGCAGCGGCGCCTTCCTGGGCGCCTATGGAATCTCCGCCACCCTCTGGGCCTTCACCGCCTTTGGCATGGTGCGCCTCCGGGAAGACCGACCCTGGTGGGTTTGGCTAAGGGCGCCGATGCTCTACGTGGCCCTGTTGGCGGGGCTTTCCACCGCTTGGTACGCCCTGCCCCGGGAAACTTCCCGGCTTCTCGACGTGGTGATGGTGCAGCCCGATTTTGAAGCAGGCAAACGTTCGCCCGGGATGGAAGAAGAGATGTGGCGCCTGAGCGACCAGGCCCTGAAGGAAGCGGACCTGCCGAAACCGGAACGCGCAACCTTGGTCCTATGGTCCGAGAGTTCAGTACTGGGCCACAATCATCTGCTACTGGATCCGCGGCTTCCAGAGCAGGCCCGCCGCCGTGGCGTGGCCTGGCTCTTCGGCACCGAGGGCGGCACTGGACAATTTCTATCCTTGAACCTCGTTCGCGGCGAAGCCCCGGCTAAGCCCTCGTTCATCCAGGCCAAAATCTACCCCATGCCCTTCGGCGAACGCATGCCGGGGACGCCCGCCATGCGGCATTGGCTCGATCATGCCCTTGGGTTCTACAGTCAGGAACCCGGCGGCCTTTCGAAGGACAGCAGCTTTTCGATTTCCACGCCTCAAGGGGAATTGCGCGTCCATACCCTCATCTGCAGCGAGGCCACCATGCCCTTGCGCTGCCGGGATGGCGTGGCCATGGCCGGGGGCCAGTTGCTGGCGAACCTCACCAATGATGGTTGGTTCGAACACACCCCGGCCACCAATTTGCACGCCGCTGAAATCCGCCTGCGCGCCGTGGAATTGGGCCTCCCCATGCTGCGGTGCACACTCACGGGCAAGAGCGGAATCATGCATGAGGACGGCCACGCCGAATTATGGGGCGAGCC
>JANXXC010000036.1 GCA_025350765.1 Holophagaceae bacterium
ACACTAGTAAAACAATACAGGTACCAGTCCTTTGAACTTTCCAGGAATGTGCTTTTGCAATGCGTCTTCCATGAGCATCACGATGCCGTCGTCCAGGGCGTTCATCTTGGTGCGGAATTGCAGGCAGGCCACGTCGTCGCCGAGATCAATGAGCTGGGCCGAGGAATTCTCGGCGATGACCTTGCCACGGCCGATCTCCCGCTTCAGGACGATAACTTTTTTGTCTTCACGAATGGGAACGTATTCCAGCGTCTTCGGATCCAATTGCTTGGATGGCACGCCGTATTCCCAAACGTAGAAATTCTTGATGCCCTTGGCGAGCATCTTTCGCACGAGATCAGGAACCGCCAATTCCTCGAAGTCCATGCGCGCCACCACGCGCTCCACGCCCAGGGTGTCCCAGAGCTCGAAGGGGCCCAGGTCAAAGGCGAAGCCGTTCTTGATGGCGTTGTCCACGTTCAACGGCAGGTCCGTCACTTCGCCCAGGCGGTTCACTGCGTAGGTAAGATTCGGCGCGATGCAGCGCCAGGCCAACTTGCCCGCTTCGGAATCGCTGGTGAGGAGCGTCCTCACCCGCTCGGCGGGATCATCAATGCCCTTCAATTCTTTCAGGATGGGCCAATCTTTTTTGACTTGAAGTCGGTACTCCCGGGTGGCGGGATCCAACGCGAGAAACGTTTTTTTGCCTTTCTCGTCCTTCTCTCCTTTCTTGAAAAAGCCGCCCTGGGTTTTGTTCCCCAATAGTTTGTTATCCAACATCCATTGCAGAAAATCCGGACGCTTGAAAGTGTCATTCGCTTCGTCATTGGGGCAGAGATCGTAAACGTTTTTAGCGGTGGCCGACATGATGTCCACGCCCGCCAGATCCGCGGTGCGAAACGATGCGGATTTCGCGCGGGCCGCAGCCTCGCCCAACACCGAATCAATAACCTCGAAGGGAATGTGCTCCGCCAGTGCCAGGTTCAGTACGGACATAATGCCGTGGATGCCGATGCGGTTGCCGATGAAGGTGGGTGAATCAAATGCGGGCACCACTTCCTTGCCGAGCTTGTCCTCCAACCAAGCGCGGAATTCGGTGGCCTGGGCCTCGTCCACGCCCGGCCCCTTCACGAATTCCAGCAGGCGCAAGTAGCGCACCGGATTGAAGAAATGCGTGATGACAAAATGGTCCTGGAAGCCCGCCGAGCGGCCTTCCACAAGGAGTTTCAGCGGAATGCCGGAGGTATTGGAGCTGATCCAGGCGCCGGGTTTGAGATGGGCTTCAAGCCGCGCATAAAGATCGCGCTTCACCTGGAGATCTTCCTTCACGACCTCCACCACCCAATCGCAATCCGCGAGGCGATCCAGGTGATCGCGCAGATTTCCGGGGCGGATCTTTTTCAGGAAGGACTCGTGCATCATCAGCGCGGGCTTGCTTTTGCGCAGGCCTGCGATGGCGCCTTCGGCCAATTTGTCCGGCGCCGCGTCATCAATGACGATGTCCAGCAGCTCCACCGAACAGCCCGCCGAAGCCACATGGGCCGCGATGCCGCTGCCCATCACGCCCGACCCCAGTACCGCGATTTTTTTGATATCCATGGAACTCTCCAAATAACTTATCCAGCGATTACAGCGATTCACTCGATGGGAGATTTAATTCCCAGTGCATCCGCCTGACCTCTAGAGACTTCGCACCAAAGTTCAATAGCAAACCCACGCGCATCCCAGTGGCTTTCAGGTAATGCAGCAACTGGGCTTCTTCAATTCCACCAAGGGAAGAAATTGCTTTGATCTCGACAATCAGATCATCAAAGCAAAGGAAATCCGCCCGGTACGGGGCGCCCAGGACAACATTTTTATATCGGATTGGAATGGGATACTCACGTTTGAACGGAATGCCCCGCAAAGCCAACTCGTGAGCCAATGCCTCTTGATAAACAGCTTCAAGAAACCCTTGCCCCAACAAGGTATGAACCTCCATCGCCGCGCCAATGATGGTGCCGCTCTGCGGGTCCCGTTTCCCTTGAAAGACCATGCCTTGATCCCTTTCGTTGGAATCGCTGGAATCGCTGGATCAGAGCTTTTCAATGACCGTCGCGATGCCCTGCCCGCCGCCGATGCACATGGTCGCCAATCCGTAGCGTCCGCCGCCGTCTTCGAGGCGATGGAGGAGGGTCGTCAGAATGCGCGCGCCGCTGCACCCAAGCGGATGGCCGATGGCGATGGCGCCGCCCCAGGCGTTGACCTTGGAAGGATCAAAGCCACCTTCACGGATGACTGCGATGCTTTGGGCGGCGAAGGCCTCGTTCAATTCGATAGCGTCCAGCTGGTCCATGGTGATGCCGACGCGGCTCAACACTTTTCGTGTGGCGGGCACGGGTCCAATGCCCATGCGGTCGGGCTCAACTCCCGCCACGGCGCCGCCTAAAATTCGGGCCCGTATTTTTAGCCCCGCGGCCTTGGCCGTTTCTTCTTCCATGATGAGCAAGAAGGCCGCGCCGTCGGTGAGCGGCGAGCTGTTGCCCGCGGTCACGTTGCCATCCTGCAAGAACACGGCTTTCAATTCGCCGAGTTTTTCGATGGACGTGTCCGCCCGGACGCATTCATCCCGTTCCACGCGCACTTCTTTTCCATCCAAGCCATTGGTGGTGAAGGGGACGCTTTCTTTGGCGTACTTGCCATCCGCCCAGGCTTTGGCACCCTTTTGATGACTGTTGAAGGCGAATTCATCCTGCTCGCGACGCGGGATCCTGTAGTCCTTCGCGAGATTCTCGGCGGTAATGCCCATGGAGCAATAAGCCTGGGGATAGTGCTCTGACAGCCAGGGATCCAAACTCGGATTGAAGCCGCCCATGGGCACCTTGGACATGGACTCGATGCCCCCCGCCAGGAACACATCGCCCGCTCCGGCGAGAATGGCGCGGGCCGCCATCAGCACCGTCTCTTGGCTCGATCCGCAGAATCGATTCACGGTGGTGCCGCCCGCGGTGATGGGCAGACCTGCGCGAAAAGCCACCAGCCGCGCCAGGTTCATGCCCTGCTCGCCCTCGGGCATGGCGCAGCCCACGATGACATCCTCCAGGGCACTCCAGTCTTTCAAGATTGGTTTGATGGCCTCGATGACAACTGCGCCAAGGGTCTCGGGGCGCGTGGCGGCGGTACTGCCCTTGATGGCGCGGCCGATGGGCGTGCGCTTGGCTTCAACGATGACGGCGGATCGCATAGTTGGCTCCTGGATGCTCGATGCCGTGAGACTAGCACCGGGGGCCCAAGCATTTCACTGCTTACCCTCGGTCTAGTGATGAAACCGAGAAATTCCACTACAGCCACGAAGGCATACGAAAATTCCAAGAACGCCAAGAAAGAAATAATTGGGAGAGGTCCATTCCTCATTTGCGGTGGCGCGCAGCGCTAGCGGGCTCTTTTTCAACCCGCTAGAAACCAAGGCTCGTGTGGGTCGGCGCAACTTCGTGTGCCTTCGTGTGCCTTCGTGGCTTCTATATTCCTAGAAATGTAGCCCGCATTGGGACTAGGGGTCGCCTTTGGAATTCATCCCATTTTTGGGATTGGCCATCTCGACCTTGGGACGAAATCGAAGCTCTGAACGCGAGCTTAAATTATCAAATATAATTATTTAAACATTTAAAGCTATGGCACAGGGATGGCGTTAGAGACCCAGGAATACCCCTGGAGTCTTTGAATGGATGTGCAACTGGAACCCAAGCCCAAGCGCCGCAAATACCTCGTCGCGGCCGCGGTGGGCGGCGGGTTGATGATCGCCACGCTGGGGCTGGGGCGGCTCAAACCCGCGGCACCGGTGGCGGAAAAACAGAGCCTTCTCATGGACGCGGTCAAGCGCGGGCCGATGGTCTTCCAGGTGCGCGGCACGGGGACTCTCGTACCCCTGAACGTGCGCTGGATCGCCAGCAATTCCGACGCGCGTGTGGAGCGCATTCTCGTGTGGCCCGGCACGGCGGTGAAGGCCGATACGGTGATCCTCGAACTTAGCAATCCCGAACTGCAACAGGCCTCTCAGGACGCCATGTGGCAGTTCAAAAGCGCCCAAGCGGATTACACGTCCGCCAAGGCCCGACTGGACACCCAGCTCCTGGACTTGAAGGCTTCCTTGGCTTCGGCGAAGGCGAATTTTTCGAACGCAAAAATGACTTTGGAAGCCAACGAGAAGCTGGCCAAAGAAGGCCTCGTTTCCGGCCAGGAATTGGCCCGCAGCCGCAGCGTCGCTGAAGAACTCACCACACGATTCGAGATCGAGCGGCAGCGATTGCAGATCAGCCAGGACACGCTGAAAGCCCAGCTTGCGTCACAGGAGGCCAAGGTGCAACAGGCTCGGGCGCTCAATTCATTGAAGTCTGAACAGTTCAATGCACTCCATGTGAAGGCCGGTCTGGACGGCGTCTTGCAGCAGCTCCCCGTTCAAGTGGGTCAGCGCATCGCCAATGGCGCGACCCTCGCGAGAGTCGCGCAGCCCACGCCGTTGAAAGCCGAATTGAAAATCAGCGAGACCCAAGCCAAGGATCTCCAAATTGGACAAAGGGTGTCCATTGATACGCGCAACGGCATCGTCGAAGGCAAGGTGCTGCGCATCGATCCCGCCGTGCAAAACGGTACGGTCTTGGTGGATGCGAGCCTGGAAGGAACCCTGCCCAAGGGCGTAAGGCCCGACCTTAGCGTGGAAGGCATCATCGAGCTGGATCGCGCTGACAGCGGTATCTTCATGGGCCGCCCTGTGCAGGCCCAAAGCAACAGCACCGTGACGCTGTTCAAGCTTTCCGCCGATGGCAGCGAAGCCACGAGGGTTCAGGTCAAGCTCGGCCGCGGCAGCGTTAGCAGCATCGAAATCCTGGGCGGCCTTCAGCCCGGCGACCAGGTGATTCTCTCCGACACGTCGCAATGGGATGGCGTGGATCGCATTCGCCTGAAGTAGCTCCAACCTAAAAATCGCAGTCGGAAATTAAATCTCGTCCTGAACCCTTCCACATCCCGGAGCCCCCATGGCCAAGTCCCTCATCAACCTCACCGGCATCAAAAAGGTCTTCACCACCGAGGAGGTGGAGACCCATGCCCTCTCGGACATCCACCTGGACATCAAAGAGGGCGAATACGTTTCCATCGAAGGGCCGTCCGGCTGCGGCAAATCCACGCTGCTGGCCATTCTTGGGCTGCTGGACGCACCTAGCGGCGGAAGCTACGAACTCAATGGAAAACCGGTCGCGCAGTTGACCCTCAGTGATCGAGCGCGCATCCGCAACCGGGAAATCGGTTTCATCTTTCAGAGCTTCAATCTCATCGGCGATCTCACGGTGTTCGAGAATGTCGAATTGCCCCTGGTCTACCGCGGAATGCCCAGCGGCGAGCGGCGGACCCGGGTGATGGAAGCCCTCGAAGAAGTGGGCATGGGCCATCGCGCCAAACACCTTCCCAGCCAGCTCAGCGGCGGTCAGCAACAGCGCGTGGCCGTGGCGCGCGCCGTGGGTGGACGGCCTTCGATTTTGCTGGCGGATGAGCCCACCGGAAACCTGGATTCCACCAATGGTGAAGCAGTGATGGACCTGTTGAAGGAACTACACCGGCGGGGCTCCACCATCTGCATGGTGACCCACGATCCGCGCTTCGCCAATTACGCCGAACGCAACATCCATCTCTTCGACGGTCGCGTGATCGAAGAAGGCAATTCCTCCCGCCGCAGCGCCTGAGGCCTCCATGACCACTTTTTTGCTCGACCTCAAACACGCCTTGCGCGGTCTCCTGCGCTCGCCGGGTTTCACTTTCCTGGCCGTGCTTTCGTTGGCCTTGGGGATCGGCGTGAACAGCGCCATCTTCACGGCGCTAAACAGCGTGCTTCTGCGGCCCTTGCCCGTGAACGAGCCCTCAAAGCTGGTCCGAGTCAGCATGGGCCCGCGGGACGAGAGTTTCTCCACGCCGGTCTTCCGGGAACTGGTTCGAAACCAGTCCTCGGTGGAGCTCGCTGCGGAATGTTTCATGCCCCTGAGCTGGACTCAAGGCGACCAAAGCCGACAGATTACTGGATCCATCATCAGCGGCAGCTATTTCCCCACGCTCGGCATAAATCCCTTCATGGGTCGGCTGCTGGGTCCCCAGGATGATCAAATCCCCGGTGGTCATCCGGTGGCGGTGGTGAGCCAAAATTTCTGGAAAAACCATCTGGCGGCGGATCCTGCGGTGCTGGGCCACACGCTCACATTGAACGGCCACCCCTTCACGATCGTGGGCATCACCGCGCCCTCCTTTCACGGCGACTACGTGGGCATGGTGCCTGATCTGTGGGTGCCGCTTTCCATGCAGGCCCAGGCTTTGCCTGACCCCAAGAACAATCGGTTGGAGTCGCGAAATGTCCAATGGCTCCAGCTCTTCGGCCGCCTCCGCCCCGGCGTGAAAAGACCCCAGGCGGAGCAGACTCTTCTGGCATTGGAGGAAGGCGTTCTTCAAAAAAAACGCGAGGCGCGAGACGGGCACATCCAGCTTGCGGTAATGGGCAGCCTGCCCCCGGAAATCCTGAATGTCATGAATATCCTGCTCCCGGCCTTGCAGTTGATCGTGCTGATGGTGCTGCTCATCGCCTGCTCCAACGTGGCCAATCTGCAACTGGCACGGGCCGTAGCTCGCCGCCAGGAAGTGGCCATGCGCGTGGTCCTCGGCGCCAGCCGCGCCCAACTGGTGCGGCAATTTATCACCGAGAGCGGTCTGCTTTCCATTCTCGGCGCGACGGGTGGCTTGGCGCTCGGAGCTTTGATAATGAAGGCCGTGCCGTCGCTACTGCCCCCAGCGGAAGGCGTAAACCTCGTATTTGATCTCAGCATGGACTGGCGCGTGGTGAGTTTCGCCCTGCTCCTAGCCCTGACCACGGGCATCCTGTTCGGCTTGGCGCCAGCCCTGCAAGCGACGCGGCCCGACCTGGTGAGCGTGTTGAAAGAAGACGCCGCCGGCCTTACGGTCCGCACCGGCCTCACCCGTCGCATTTTCGTGGTGGCCCAAGTGGCCCTGAGTCTCGTGCTGCTCGTAGCTTCAGGGCTTTTTCTCCGCAGTCTCGGGAAAGCCAATTCCGTAGATCCAGGTTTTGAAAGGTCGCGCATGGTGCTCTTCAGCGTGAACCCGAGAATCATGGGCTACAGCCAGGAGCGCAGCACGGCTCTTTTCGAGGAAATCCGTCAGCGCGCCGCCGCGTTGCCAGGCGTTCGCAGCGTCGCCCTGGGAGCCTTCGTCCCCCTTCGCGGTGGCAAAACTACAACGACCTACGAAGTGCAGGGCCAGGATCTGCCCAAGGGCGCCCAACCCCCCGAAGCGAATTTCAATCAAGTGGGTCACGGCTATTTTCAGACCATGGGTATCCCGGTGCTTTCAGGGCGGGAATTCATGGATACCGACGTGCCAGGCGCCCCCAAGGTCGCCATCGTCAATGCCACTTTCGAGAGAAAGGTCTTTGGGGGCCACGCCATCGGCCGACGGCTGGTGGACGACAACAAGGACCCCATCGAAATTGTCGGCGTCGTCAGGGACGTGAACACCACCTCTTTGGGTGAATTGGCCGACCCTATGCTTTACCAACCCCTGTCGCAGAATCTAAGGGGAGATCTCACCGTCCACGTGGCTACGTCTGGCGATCCCGCAATCCTCCGCGGACAAATGCGCGACCTAGTGCGCGGCGTGGATCCCTACCTACCGGTGAACGAGCTGCGCACCATGCAAGAGCACCTTCGCGTCGCGCTCTTTTCCGCCCGCATCGGCGCTCTGCTGCTGGGAGTCTTCGGTACTTTGGCGCTGATCCTGGCCACCACGGGTGTCTACGGCGTCATGGCCTACAACGTGGATCAGCGGAAAAAAGAAATCGGCATCCGCATGGCGCTCGGCGCCCAGATCCGCGACGTGGTACGCCTCATTGTCTCTCAAGGAATGCGCGTGGTCTTCGTGGGGCTTGGCATCGGACTGGCGTTGGCCTGGGGCGTCTCCCGCCTGCTCTCCAGCCTGCTCTTCGGCATCGCCGCCACAGACCCGCTGACCTTCGCCGCGATCACGAGCTTGCTCATCGCCACAGCTTTCCTGGCCTGCTTCATCCCCGCCCTGCGCGCCGCACGGCGGGACCCCATGACCGCGCTTCGCAACGAATAATTCCACCCGGAAATCGCCATGGAAACATTTCTTCTCGACCTCAGGCAGGCTTTTCGCGGTTTCCTCCGCACGCCAGGTTTCACCCTTACCGTGGTACTGACCCTGGCGCTGGGCCTGGGGGCGAACGCCGCCATGTTCACGTTGATGGAACGGACGCTTTGGGAACCGCTGCCCTTCGCGGAGCCCTCGCAATTGGCGGCGGTGGAAGCGGCGGAACCGGGCCTGCCTTGGAATTCGGTGCTCTTCTCGGCACCAAATTTTGAGGACGTGCGCACTGGGACCGCCAGCTTTTCGAGCATGGCGGCCTTCTCTGAAGTCAGGTTCAACCTGAGTGGAGACGGCCAGCCCCAGATAGCGCCGGGGATGCGGATCGGGGCCAATTTCTTCGACGTGCTTGGCGTCCGGCCCTCGCTAGGCCGGGCCTTTCTCCCAGAAGAAGACGACGCGGGCCATTCACAGGCCGTCATCCTTGCCCACGACCTTTGGCAGACTCGCTACGCGTCCGACCCCGGCATCGTGGGCCGCGCCATCCGCCTGGATGGACAAAGTTACACGGTGGTGGGCGTGGCACCGCTGCATTTCAGGCTCCCCGCAGGCGTTGCGCGCGCCGATGTCTTTGTCCCCATCGCCTTCACGAAGGAGGAGCGGGCGGAGCGCGGAAGCTCATCCTTCGAGGTGGTGGCGCGACTGAAACCCGGCGTCACCATCGCCGTCGCTAGCCAGGACCTCGCCCGCGTGATGGCGGGTCTCGCGGAGGCCTACCCAAGCTCCAACAAGGGCATGACCGCTGGGGCTCGATCCCTGGCCGATAGCCTCGCCGCGCCCCGCCGCGCCGAGATGTGGTTGCTCCTCTGCGTCGCCTTGCTGGTGCTCCTGATCGCCTGTGTGAATGTGGCGGGCCTGCTGTTGGCGCGGGGCCTCGCCCGTCAACAGGAGCTGGCCCTGCGGAACGCCTTGGGCGCGCCTCGCTCCGGGCTGATCCGCATGTTGATGGCCGAGAGCCTGGTTCTCGCTTTTCTTGGCGGATTCGCGGGCCTAATCGCCTCCGCCTGGGTCGCCAAG
>JANXXC010000048.1 GCA_025350765.1 Holophagaceae bacterium
CAAAGTCATCCGAGCCCGCGCAGCTTCAGTTGATCCTCGTTTTTCGGGGACCCTACACTAGGTTCATTTGGTGCACCCGACTGGGGTCGTCCCGCGCGGCTTCGCCGCGCCCCTACGCTGCGACGCGACAAGGGACCCACCTCCGTAAGCCGAAGGCGAGCGGGAGGACGCACCGCGTCCGATCGGTGGGAGTCGCGTCTCGCTCGGGCTCGCTGGTTCGACCCCAGCTCACACGAACCTAAGAGCACGAATGATGGTCCGTGCTCCTAGGTTCATTTGGTGCACCCGACTGGGGTCGAACCAGCGACCTCTGGCTTCGGAGGCCAGCGCTCTATCCAGCTGAGCTACGGGTACTGGATTCCTCATCATCGCCCCAACCCTTCACTTGCGCAACCCGCACAGCGCGGTTGGGAGCTCATCGGGAAGTGGAAATCGCCTTGCGCCGGGCGGTTCCTGCAGCGCCGGCGAAGTAGCGGCGGACGCCTTGGGTGATGGCGACAGCGAGTTTTTTGAGAAAGGCGGCATCCTTCAATTTCAGTTCTTCCTTGGGGTTGGAAATGAAGGCGCTTTCCACCAACACCGCGGGCATGGCGGCGCCCCGAAGCACCACGAAAGGAGCCTGTTTGACGCCCCGCTCCTTGATGCCGCCCAGGCGGTTGAGCTGGAGCTGCACGGCCACCGCCAAGCGTTCGGAATCTTGCAGGTAGGCCTTCTGCGCCATGTCCTCCAGGATGCCCGCCACCACGCTGTCCGCGCCGGGCCGGGAGCCTGCTCCGGCGTTTTCCACGGCGGCCACGGAGGCCGCGTCTTCGTCCCCGCGGTCCAGGGACAGAAAGTAGACTTCCGAGCCCTTGGCGGCCCGAGCCCTTGCGGCGTTCAAGTGGATGCTGATGAATAGGTCCGCCCCCGCCTCGTTGGCCATTCGGGCCCGGTCCCACAGGGGGATGAAGGTGTCATCGGCCCGTGTGACCATCACGTCGAATCCGGCCTCCTCCAGGCTCTTGTTCAGCTCCTGCACGATGGAAAGGACCGCGTCCTTTTCCAGCAATCCCTTGGAACCCTTGGCGCCGGTGTCATCACCGCCATGGCCCGCATCCAGGGCGATCTTCAGGCGCTGGGGCGCAAGCGCAGAGGGACCCGGGGTTTTGGGACTTTGTCCCCAAGCCAGTAGGCTGATGAAAGGAATGAGCAGGATTCGCGGAGTCATGGGATGTCACCAAGTGTAAAGGGAATGCGGGATCTGATGGGGGACGAGCTGCGCTGGTTCCGCCGCGTCGAGGAAGCCGTGCATCGCATTTTCGGCGCCCACGGCTACCGAGAGATCCGCACGCCCATCCTGGAGTACACGGATGTGTTCAAGCGCAGCGTAGGCGACAGCTCGGACATCGTTTCAAAAGAGATGTACGAATTCACCGACAAGGGAAACCGCAGCGTCACCATGCGCCCGGAAAACACCGCGGGAGTCGTGCGGGCCATGGTGGAGCACAAGCTCCTCATCAATAACGACCCACAACTTCTCTATTACATCGGGCCCATGTTCCGCTACGAGCGCATGCAGGCGGGCCGCTACCGCCAGTTCTGGCAAATTGGCGCCGAGAGTTTCGGCGTGGCTTCGCCGGAATCCGAAGCGGAATCCTTGGCGATGCTTTTTGATTTTCTTCAAGCGCTGGGGCTGAAATCCCTGTCGCTCTCGCTGAATTCCGTGGGCACGCCGGAATCCCGCCCCGCTTTCAATGCGGCTTTCAGGGCCTTCTTTGATGCGCGGGAAGCTCGTTTTTGCGAGGACTGCCACCGCCGCATCGAGACCAATCCCATGCGCATCCTGGATTGCAAGAATCCTAGGTGTCAGGAAGCCCTGGAGGGCCACCCCACCATGGTGGAATTCCTGGATGAGGCCTCCAAGGCTCACCACGCAAGGCTCAAAGAATTGCTCGTGGTGTTGGGCATTCCCTTCACGGAAAACCCACGCTTGGTGCGGGGTTTGGACTACTACACCCGCACCGCCTTCGAAGTTCTCAGCACGGATCTCGGCGCTCAGTCCGCCCTTCTTGGGGGCGGCCGCTACGACGGTTTGGTGAAGCAGCTCGGCGGCCCCGATACTCCCGCTTTCGGCTGGGCCATCGGATTGGATCGCCTGGCGATGATCTTGAAACAGCTCCAGGGCGAAGCGCCCTTCCATCCCCCCGCCCTGCTCATTCCGCTGGGGGAAGTCGCGTCTGCCAGGGCCCTTCAACTAGCTCGGGATTGGTGGGCAATGGGATTGAGCTTCCAACTGGAAACCCGCGGTGGCGCTCTGAAAAAAGCCATGGCATCCGCGAATCGGAGCGGCGCGAAACTCGCATTGATCCTGGGTGATGGCGAGCTCGAAAAAGGCGTCGTTGCAGTTAAGCGCCTGGACACGGGAGCCCAGGAAGAGT
The DNA here is from genome assembly GCA_025350765.1 of Holophagaceae bacterium. Taxonomy (GTDB): domain Bacteria; phylum Acidobacteriota; class Holophagae; order Holophagales; family Holophagaceae; genus JANXPB01. The sequence goes on from JANXXC010000048.1 coordinate 2,418, forward strand.
GGGCGTTGGCGGATGTGCCCGAAAAGCTTGTGACTGAGGGACGAGGGATGAAGACGGTTTGATCCGCCGCTCCCGCGAGGGTCCCAGGACTTCTCCTAGGAATTCCGGGCCTTCCACGCTAATCTGATCAATCGTGCTTGATGGAGCCTTGCCGGTCTGCGCTCCTTTCTCAACCCGAATCCCTACTTCAAGCCCTGACCGGGCCCGCGCGGAA
>JANXXC010000073.1 GCA_025350765.1 Holophagaceae bacterium
CCCTAGGCTGTAGTCCAAGCTGAGCGCCGCCCCGGAGCCCCTGATGAAATACAAACGCATCCTCCTCAAGCTCTCCGGCGAGGCCCTCATGGGCGAGACGAAGGGTGGCATCGATCCGAATGTCGTGCAGATGGTCGCCGAGCAAGTGAAGGCGATCCGCGAGCTGAACGTGGACGTGGGCCTGGTCATTGGCGGCGGTAATATTTTTCGGGGCGTGGCCGGAGCCACCAAGGGCATGGACCGAGTCACGGCGGATCACATGGGCATGTTGGCCACGATGATCAATGCCTTGGCCCTGCAGGATGCCCTGGAGCACAACCAGGTCCAGACCCGCGTGCTATCGGGCATGGAGATGCCCCGCATCGCCGAGAACTACGTGCGACGCCGCGCCGTGCGCCATCTTGAAAAAGGCCGCGTGGTGATCTTCGGCAGCGGTACCGGCAATCCCTATTTCAGTACGGACACCGCCGCGGCCCTTCGCGCCAATGAGCACAACGCCGAGGTGGTGATGAAGGCCACCAACGTGGATGGCGTCTACAGCGCCGACCCGAAGAAGGATCCCGCCGCCATCAAGTACGATCGCGTGAGCCACCAAGAGTGCCTGGAAAAGGGCCTTCAGGTCATGGACGCCGCCGCCATCGCCCTATGCATGGACAACAAGCTGCCCATCCTGGTCTTCGACATGATGAAGCAAGGCAATCTCATCGCCGCCGTCATGGGCGAAGTAGTGGGCACGCTGGTTCATTAGCGCCGGTGGCGCGCCATGAGCCAAAGAACACCGTAGCGATAGTTTTGGTTTTTTGCTCTCAGCCTCATAGCTCATGGCCCATAGCTATTTCAGTGCTTGAGCCGCCAGATATCCAGCACGAAGACCAGCACCATTAGTGAGGCCAGCAACACGAAACCGCCGGTGAGGATGCGCTCCTTCACCGCGATGCTGAGGTCACGGCCGCGGATGCGCTCGAAGCCGAGCATGGCCATATGGCCGCCATCCAAGAAGGGGATGGGCAGGGCGTTGAGCACCGCAAGGTTGATGGACAGCAACGCGCAGAGGTTTAGGAAATTACGCCATCCGGACTTGGCCGCCTGGCTGCCGATCCGGGCGATGGCGATGGGACCGCCGAGCTCCTTGATGTTGGCGCGGAAGGTCAGCAGTTTCACGTAGTCGCCCGTGATTCGAATCGTTGCGAAAGCGGTGCCCTGGAAGGCTCGAAGAATCGCGGGACCAGCATCTCCCACATGGAGGGGGCGCCAGGCGATGGGGATTTCATCGATGCCTGGCAGGAAGCCGACCTTACCCTTGCCGTCCTCATTGGCGGGCACCAGGTCGAGGGTCATCGCGGCACCCTCCCGCTGGATTTGGAATGGCGTATGGATCTCGGGCCGGGCTTGCAGGTAAGGAATGATGTCCTTCTCCCAGTCCGCGCCCTTGAGCAGCTTCTCGCCGATGGCGAGGATCTGATCGCCTTCTTTGAGCCCCCCCAATTCCGCGCGGGAGTGGGCCACCACTTGGGCCACGACCCAGCGCTCCTGCACTTGGGTCACCCGCGCGCGGTCCATGCTTAGGCAGAAAAGCAGTACCACCGCCGTAGCGAGGTTGAAAAGGATGCCGCCCGAGTAGAAGAGCATCCGTTTCCAGGTGGGCTGGCTCAGGAACCCGTGGGGATCTTCGGCGCCGGGTTCTTCTTCGTTGAAGCCCATGAGCTTCACGTAGCCACCCAGGGGTAGCGCCGAGAGGCGCACGTCAGTCTCATGCCATTTGAAGCCGAGGAGCCGGGGGCCGAAGCCCAAGGAGAAAACTTCCACGGGCAGCTTCATCCATTTCGCGACGAGAAAATGCCCCAGTTCGTGAAGGAAGATGAGGCCGCCGAGCATGATGACCGGGCCCCAGAAGCCAGCGCCGGGGAAGGCGAAGCCGAGAATGAAAATCGAAGGTGCGAGCAAAAGCAGACGCTTCATCAAAGACTCGAAAGATGGAACCCGAACTTGAAAAGGGATCAGCGGGACGCGATCCAGGAATTAGCATTGTCCCGCGCATTTCGATCCGCGGCCAGCACAGCCTCCAGACTGTCCGCGGGCCCGAGGGAAAGGCGTCCCAGCACCTCCGCATTACAGGCCTGGATGTCCCAGAAACCGATGCGGCCCTCCAAGAAGGCTTCAACGGCGACTTCATTGGCCGCGTTGAGGATGGCCGGGGCGGTGCCCCCGGCGTGCAGGGCCGCGTAGGCCAGCCCAAGACAGGGGAAGCGCTCCAGATCCGGCGCTTCGAATGTCCAGGCCCGGGCCTCGGCCCAGTCATAGGGCGCCACGGGGCCGGGAAGATGGTCCGGGTAGAGCAGGGTGTACTGGATGGGCAGCTTCATGTCATTGGCCGAGACCTGCAATTGGTAAGTGCCGTCATGGAAGCCGACCATGGCGTGGACCTGGCTTTGGGGATGGACCGTCACTTGGATCTGGTCGGGCTTGAGACCAAAAAGAACGGAGGCCTCGATGACTTCCAGGCCCTTGTTCATGAGCGTCGCGGAATCAATGGTGATCTTGGGTCCCATCTTCCAGGTGGGATGATTTAGGGCTTCTTCCCGCGTGGCGGTTTGAATTTTTTCCAGCGGCCACTGGCGGAAAGGCCCACCACTGGCGGTGATGCGGACTTCACGAACGCTTTTCGGATTGCGGCCATCCAGCAGTTGATGCAGCGCGGCATGCTCCGAATCCACCGGTAGCAGCTCGCCGCCCCCGGCTTCCATGGCGGCCCGCATCAAGGCGCCGCCCACCACCAGG
>JANXXC010000103.1 GCA_025350765.1 Holophagaceae bacterium
GCGCCCATGCATTCCAGCGCGCCCATCCATGCCCTCGTGCGCCCCATTAATCTCGAGCAGCATGAAATCGAAGTGAGCCTAGAGCTGCCCGCGGAGTCATTGCAGAACGGCGCCGTGGCAGCGCTTCCGGCCTGGACCCCGGGTTCCTACCTGGTGCGGGACTATGCCCGGTTTGTGGATCGCGTGCTGTTCAAGGATTCCAAGGGCAACGCCATCCCCGTAGAGAAACTGGACAAACAGCGCTGGCAATTGCCGGCAATCAAAGGCGGCGGGACCCTCAGCTATCGCGTTTACTGCAACGAGCTCACCGTTCGCACCAACCACGTGGACGCCACCCACGCGCAGATCGTGGGGGCCGCCACGTTCATGTACCTGGAAAGGAACCTTGCTCGCCCCATCGTGGTGCGCTTCGAGGGATTTCCTGAATCGTGGAAAGTCGCTACAGCCCTGCCTTCCAGGGCTGGAGCCTACTCGGCGGTGGATTTCGACGAATTGGTGGATTCACCCTTCGAGCTGGGTACCTTCCGGCTCCACACCTTCCATGCCTTGAATGCGGATTTTGAATTCGCGATTTCCGGTGGCCACAACGGTGATGAAGCGCGGATGGTCGAAGGCGCGAAAAAAATCGTCACCCAGGCCGGGAGCCTGTTCGGTGGTTTTCCCTTCGAGCGCTACACCTTCTTGTTGACCTTCAGCCCGAAGGCCGGCGGCGGGCTGGAGCACAAGAATTCCACCCTCCTGCTGGAGGATCCTTTCCGCTTCGACAAGACAGCGGGCTACGAGTCGCTCTTTGGCCTCATCAGCCACGAGTTCTTCCATGCCTGGAACGTCAAGCGCCTGCACGATCCGGTGCTGGGTCCCTTCGATTATCGCGGGGAGAACTACACCAAGCTGTTGTGGTTCCACGAAGGATTTACGGACTACATGGACAATCTCATCGCCATGAAGGCGGGGGTCATGTCCTGGTCCACGGTGGCCAAGGAATGGGCGAAGCGATGGACCGAAAATGGCCATCGTCCGGGGCGCAGGGAACAGAGTTTGGAAGAGGCCAGTTTCGATGCCTGGATCCGCTTCTACAAACCCAGCGAGTTCAGCTCGAACAGCACCGTGAATTATTACGAGGCCGGCGCCCTGGTGGGTCTCATGATGGACGCGAAAATCCGCGAGGGCTCGAAAGGCGCGAAAGGGCTGGAAGATCTCTTTGCGCTGCTCTGGAAGCGCCGAGCGGACAGGGGACTGACGGATGGGGACATTCGCGGTGCCTATCAGGAACTCTCCGGCCTCGATCCGGAACCCTTCTGGAAGGCGTACATCCAGGGCCGTGGAGGCTTGGATTCCGCCGCCATCGAATCCGTCTTCGGATTGAAATTTGAATCCAAGGCGCCTGGGGAGCTCCTCCCCACGGAGGACTTGAAGGACACGGCGCTCGCGCGGTTCGCGAGGGGCTACGTGGGCCTGGAATTTGGAATGACACCAGATGTGAACACCATCAAGAATGTGATTCCAGGTTCTCCCGCATTCATCTCGGGGCTCAGCTACGGCCAAGAAATTCTGGCGGTCAACGGCTGGCGAACCACCACGGGAACCGAGGTCCAGCGCCGTCTCGCGGACCTTCCCGTGGGAGAGACCGCGGAGTTTCTGGTGGTGGATCGGGGCCGAGTTAAACGCCTCTCGGTGCCGGTCATCGAGAACCCCGAACGCACGATCCGCATCGTGCCGGACCCTACGGCTACCGAGGCGCAGAAAGCTGCCTTCACGGCGTGGACGGGCCTGGCCTTTCCGTCTGCTTCTCCCAACACGGTCAAAATTAGGAACGGAAAGAATTGAGCGGGCCCATCCGAATCGCGGCCATCATCGCGGCCCACGACGAAGCCGAACATATCGGTGCGGTGGTACGCGGGCTGCTGCCTTACGGCCTGCACCGGGTCCTGGTGGTGGATGATGCCTCCGAAGATGACACCGCCTCCGAGGCCAAGGCCGCGGGGGCCGAGGTGCTGCATCTTCCCAAGGGGCGCGGCGGTGGCAAGGGCCAGGTGCTGCGCGAGGGCATCGCATTTCTGAAAGGCGATGCCTTCGACTTCTACCTTTTCATCGATGGGGATGGCCAGCACGACCCGAAGGATCTTGCCGGTTTTATGGATTACCTCGCGGCCCATCCCCAGGCGGATTTCCTCATCGGCAGCCGCTTCGAGGATCGCGGCAAGATTCCTAGCCGGAGATGGAAGACCAACGCGTTGGGGTCTTGGACCCTAGGGCGCATCGCCGGCGTGAAATGGGAGGACAGCCAGAGCGGATTCCGCATGATTCGGAAAAAAGTTCTGGACCGGCTGGAGCTTCGGAGCACTGGCTTCGCCATCGAGATGGAGATGGCCATGAAGGCCTCCGATTGGAAGCTCCATTGGGCGCACATCCCCATCCGAGCCATCTACCACCCGGGCGGCGGGAGCCACTTCCGCGGGGCCCTTGACACCTGGCTCATTGCCTGGTTCTCGCTCCAGTGCTAATGGGCATTTTGACGTCCAGAATTAGCCACATCTTCGTCACAAGCCTGTCAACACGAAAGAAAACGAAATCTGTGGAAAACATTGGGTTAAGTAGACCTGAATTCATCCTTTTTGTAGAGTTATCTAATTGTAGATATGATTATATTTAATTAACTGCTGATGAAGCAGTGCAAGAAGCAGAAGTTGATGGGAGAAAGGAGTTTAGGCCCTTTGTAGGGGGTCAATCCGCAAGGTTTTCCACAGGACATGCGGAAAGGGCACCAAAGGCCTTTTAGTTGGTTCAAACCTGCGCCCACAGCCCGTTTCCAGGGCTATTACTTGGGCGAATGAATCCGCCGTCAAGCGAAAAACTCCAGCGTCACCCTTGGCATCACCCATGGACGATACTGGGCACCTCGCCTCTGGAAATCCACCCATGGACCATCTGGTCGGTCACGCCTAGTTTGGCGAGATGTTCAGTTGCCATTCGGATGCTCTGGCCTTCATCGCGGCAGATTAAGAGGCGGCGTTTCCAGGCTTCGATGGCCTGTTCTTCCAGGCCTTGCTCACCCGCCTGCATGCGTTTCTCCAACAGGAATCCGAGGTTGTTCGCCGCCTTGCGGTGATGCGGATGCAGTCCCAGGGCTTTGCTGTAGGCTTCCGTGGCCTCCTTCAGGCGATGGGCCACCTCCAGCGCCACCGCGTAGGCATTCCACACATCCGGATCGTCGGGCGCGAGCGTCATGGCCTCCTGCACCATGCGCAGCTGATCCTCGGGGCGCTGGGCTTTTCGGGCGCATTCGGAAAGGCCCAGGTAAGCGCTGTATTCGCTGGGATCCGACTCCAAAGACCTGCAGAAAGCGTGTTCAGCTTCCTTCACGGTGCCGGTTTCCAATAGGGTGTACCCGAGCTGCACTTGCAGATCCGCTGCGTCAGGATCCCTGGCCAAGGCCTCTTGGTAGCAGCGCAGGGCGTCCTCCCAGCGCTCGTCTTCCCGCGCCATTTCGCCGAGCGCGGCCCAAGGATTTGCGGCGAGGGGATCCGTGTCCGCGGCAAAAGTGAAGTAGGAAACGGCGCCATCGCGGTCGCCGAGATCCCGTTTGAATTCACCCAGCAGGCACTGGGCCTCAGACATGGTGGAAGCCGGAGGCGCCAGCAGGATGAGTTTATGGAGCTCGGCCTGGGCCATATCCAGATGGCCTTGTTCGCCGAAGATTTCGGCGACGAGAAAATAGCTGCTAGGTTCCGTGACGTTCAGGCTCCGGGCGCGATGGATACAGCGCAGGCCTTCCTGGCTTTCGCCGCGCTGCAAAAGAAATTCGCCCAGGGTGTGCCAGCCCCAATAGTAGTTGGGCTCCAACTCCAGGGCCGCGAGTACCTGGGCTTCTGCGGCGGTCTGATCGCCCATGTGATGGCAGACGACACCGAGCATCCGCAGGGTGACCTCGTCCTTCGGCTGGAGACTGAGGGCCTTCAACAGCGCGCCTTTGGCGGCCTCGGGATGATCCCGGTGGAGGGTCAGCAGGCCCGTCAATTCGAAGGTCTTCGCATCCTGGTCATCGATAGCCAATGCTTTTTCGAGAAGAATTTCGGCAGCGTCGAGCTCAGCCTGGAGGATGCGGAGGAAGGCAAGGTTGCGCAGGTGAATGGCCTCTCCTGGATGCTCGTCGCGCACCGCTTCGAGTTCAACGGAAAGCCGCTCCAGATCATCGTCGGCGGTGTGGTCACCCTCGCACAACACCCGCTCGAACCAGGCCTCTCCATTGGCCCGATCCTCCGCCAGAATTCCGTCGAGCAATTCGGCCGCCTCGACGTGGAGACTGCGAGCATTCAGGGCTTTCGCGTAGCGCAGCCGGGATCTCTCATCGGAACCCAGGGCGTCTTTTAGCGCAAGCAGATCCGGATCGAGAAGGCGGAGCCAGGGACGCGGCATGGAGGACCTCATGAATGCCCGCCTAGATTAACACCGCGGTGTATCTTGGGCCGTGCGAAAGACCGTGGCGATTCCCTCGCAGAGCAACTTCGCCATGGCTGCACGAGTTTCGGTAGTGGCAGACCCTAGATGGGGCAGAAGCACCGCGCGGGGCGTGTTGAGCCACCGAGGGTCGAGATGCGGTTCACCGGTGTAGACGTCCAGTCCCACGCCTCCAAGATGGCCGGACTCCAGCAGGTCCATGGCCGCACTTTCATCCAGGATTCCGCCACGAGCGGTGTTGATCACCACGGACCCTTTAGGCAGTTCGAGCAGCGCGTCACGATCCAGAAGGCCCTGAGTGGTAGGGGTAAGGGGGCAGTGGAGCGAAAGCACGGCGCTCGCGTTGAGAAGATCCTTCAAAGGCGCTCGTGGTGCCACCCCCGGGCCGAAATCTAGGGTGCCGTCGCGTGCTTCGCGATCCCAAAAAAGGGGTCGCATGCCCAGCGCCCAAACGCGCTTGGCGAAGGCTTTTCCGATGGCGCCGGAGCCCAGGATGCCGCAGGTTTTTCCAGTGAGGCCCGTGCCGAGCAGTTGATCCGGGGCCCACCCCGTCCAGCTGCCGGATCGCACCAGGGCTTCGCCTTCGGTGATCCGTCGCGTCACCGCCAAGAGCAGCGCCAGGGCGATATCCGCCGTGGCCTCAGTTAGCACGCCTGGCGTATTCACGATGCGGATGCCGCGCCGATGACAAGCCTCCAGGGGCAAATGGTTCACGCCGACGGAATAGGTGGCGATGGCTTTGAGATGAATCGCGTTGTCGAGATCCGATTCGGAGAGGGGCTCCGAAAGCATCACCACCAAGGCTTCGGCCAAGGGCAGAGCCGCATTCCATTGCGGTGACCGAAACGATGCGATGAGCAGCTCCGGAAAATCGCGACCCAATTCCTGGAGCGACTCGCCCACCAAAGGTGAGGTGGATAGGATTCGGACGGTCATCGTTGCAGGGCCTTGAGGGCTAGTCGGATGGCTTCAGGCAAGGGCGGCTTGGTGGCCCGCAATTCAATGACGGCGGGCATGACCGAGTCTTCTTTGAATCCCAGATTTGTGAGGGCTGATCGAAGATCCGCCTCCCAGGCATCGCCAGGCGCCGACGCGCCGCCCAGTCCATCGAGACCCGAGAGGCCACCCATTTTCTCACTCAGTTCGAAGCAGAGTTTCTCCGCGGTCTTCTTGCCTACCCCGGGAATACGCACGAGCAATTTGACGTCACGATTCCGGATTCCTTGAATCAATTCGCTCATGGGCAGGGCACCCAAGGCCGCCAGCGCCAGCTTCGGGCCCACACCATCCACCTTCACCAACATGCGGTAGAGATCCCGCTCTTGAAGGGAATAGAACCCCAACAACGAAAGTTCATTTTCCCGCAGCAGCGTTTCGATCCACAGCGTGGCTTCGTGCCCGACTTCCGGCAACAACCCGTAGGTTCCAAGGGAAATGGCCGCTGCGTAACCCACCCCTGCGCATTCAATAAGTGCTTGGTGGGGGAGCTTCTGGATCAATTCACCGCGCAGTCGTCCGATCATGGAGTCAGCATAGCGCGGCGAGGCCAGGCGGTTTATTTCGCTTCGATTGCAACCTTGATGGAGAAATGGTCCGCCGGTTCGGTGTCCTTGCCGAAGGGCCTTTTCAGGACCATCTGGAGGGTGGTGCTGCCGGCCTTCAAGGCTTTGAAATGGAAGACCATCATCTCGGGTGCCCCGGGCTTTGGGTGCTTGTTGGGCTCGCTTTTGGGTTCTCCCTGGACCTGGAGGTAGTCCCCATCCGAGCTTGCCACGGTCCACGAGTTACCGGTGCCAGGACTCCACTCGAGCCGGACGGCGAGCATGCCGCCGTTCTGGAGTCGAACGGTTGAATCGTGGTCCTTCTTGGTGACGGTGATTACTTTGCTCGCCTTCCGGTGGTGGGGGTGCGGAACACTTTTGACGGGAGACGGGACCGCCTGCAAAAAAGTTGCTCCAAGCGTGCAAAGTGCCGCTTTGAAAAATCCATTGACCGACATGATTTTTCCTCCTGGGTGGACCTTTACTTGGCTGAAATCTCTACTTTGATCTTGAAGCTATCCAAAGGCTCAGCATTCTTCTCGAAGGGCCGATTCAGGACCAGTTCGAGGGTGGTAGTACCTTCCTTCATCGCCTTGAACTGGAACACCATTACTTCGGCCGCGCCGGGTTTCGGGTGCTTGGCGGGCTCGCTCTTAGGTTCACCTTCGAGGTGGAGGAAGCTCTGGTCTTCATTTTTCATGGACCAGCCATAGCCCGTGCCTGGACTCCAATTCAACTTGACGGTCAAGATGTCCCCACTGATCAAGTGAACCTTGGAGGCATGATTCTTTTTGGTCACGGTGGTCATCTTGCGCGCCTTTCCATGGGTGGATGGCGCATCCACCATCGGAGCTGAAGCCGGGATCACGGCTGAAGCCGCAACCGCTGGCAAAAGGAGCACCCCCAGCGCCATCCCAAATAACCGTTTGATGAACATGATTCTTTCCCTGCTCTTACGTTAGACAAACCAAATCAAAAATTGTTCACCCCAGCAGGGTTCGCCGGGGTGAACACGGATCGAAGTCATTCATGTGGTGAATGGTGTATGCCTACTGCAAGAAGTACGTCATCCCGTGACCAGGCGAGAAGGGGCGGCCCACAAAGCAGATGCGGTGGAACCCATGCTGCCGGATGGTGCTAATGGCCTTCTGAGCATCGGCTTGCGTCGCAAAGCTGAGCATGGAATGGGCACCGTCCAGCACGAGATAATTCGCGCCCGAGTGTGAAACCGTGAGATTAGCTGGGTTGAAAGCAAGGCAGTCCTCCGCGGGCTGCGGCTGCGGAGCTGGCGTGACCCTGGCGTCAACCCAGACCGCATGGGACCCGATGTTGTTGCTTCCGTATTTGATCCACATGTACCCGCTCATGCCCCAACCGGTGCTCCAGGAATTCTTGATCAGCCATGCGCCCTTGGAGTCGTCCCAACCCACGATGGCTACGCAGTGGTTGAGGCCCGGGACGTTTTCGTTGAATACGCCCGAATGGTAAGCCTGGAACGCAGCAGTCGCATTCACGCCGACGGAGAGCACGCCGTGCGCGCAAAGGGCGGCCTTGAGCTGTGCCACGGTCGGCTGGCCCGTGCCGGCCACGAAGCCCCAGGAAGAGGCGAAGTAAGGCCTGGGGATCGCGGTACAGGTGCCGTCGGTGGCCGTGTAGGGCTTGCTAGCTTCGGTGCCGGTGCCTTTCACTTTCAAATAGTTCGCGACCCACTCCATCCATCCGCCACCGCAGCCACCATTCCCATTGCTGGGAAGCGTTTTGCTGCAACTAAGCACGTCCTGCTCAGAGGTATCGAGCATCTGGTTGTTGCGGATGGCCCAGCTGCTCTCAAAGGCGGCAATTGTTCCGAATACCCAGCAACTGCCGCATCCACGCTGGTCTCTGACCGGAGTCACCTTGCCCATCGTGCCCCAATTGAAGGCCGCCATGCCTGCCGAGCAGCCAGCGGGGGCCGCTACCATGAATGCAGGGTGGCTTTTCTTGTGTTCAGCAATTTCAGCGACTTCCTCGTTCTGCCAACCCGCGGAAATCGAAGCCTGGGCAGCCATCCGGCTCGCTG
>JANXXC010000105.1 GCA_025350765.1 Holophagaceae bacterium
GCCACCGTCAGCCAGGCGAGCCAGGGGAAAAGATGCGCGTCCAGTTGGAGATTGAATCCAGCCCAGAGTCCCAGGGCCGCGAGATGCGCCAGGCGCGAAAGCCACAGCGAACCCATGGTGCCCACCCGGGCGGGAATGGAATGGAGGCCCCGATCGCGGTCGAAGGCCTGGTCCTGGAGCGCGTATAGGATGTCGAATCCCGCGGTCCAGCAAAGCACGCCCCCGGCCAAGAGCCAGGCGGGAGTCTCGATGCGGTTGGTGATGGCGATCCAGGCCCCCAAGGGCGCGCCCGAAAGGGACAGGCCCAACACGACGTGGGCTAAGGCCGTGAAGCGCTTGCATAGCGAATAGCCCAGGATGATGAGGAGCGCCAGCGGCGAGAGTTTCCAGCAGAGCGGCCCGAGGGCACCGGATGCCACGCCGAATAGGATGATCCCGAAGCCCAGCATGAGCATCGCCCCCCAGCGCGGCACGCGACCCGCGGGCAGGGCCCTTTGGGCAGTCCTGGGATTGTCCGCGTCCACATCTTCGTCCACCAACCGGTTGAAGGTCATGGCCGCCGTGCGGGCGCCGATCATGGCCACGAGGATCCAAAGCATCGTTCGCAGCGGCGGGATGCCCTGGGCCGCGGTCAGGGCGGCGAGGAAGGCGAAGGGCAGGGCGAAAACCGTGTGCTCGAATTTGATCATGTCGAGCAGTTCACGAGTCTGGGTCAAAGGTCCGCGCATCATTTCATTGTGCCACTGGCTTCGCGTTAGACCTTTTGTTTGAGCTTTACCGCCGTGCCGTAGGCGATGATCTCGTTGGTGTTCTGCATGAGCTCGCCGGAGTCGAAGCGCATGGAAAGCACCGCGTTGGCGCCCATTTCCAGGGCATGGGCTTCGAGGCGGTTCATGGCCTCGTTGCGGGACTGGTTGGCCAACTCCGTGAGGGCCGTGATCTCGCCCCCGAAGATGGTTTGAATCCCCGCGACGAAATTTCCCACGACGCTTCGGCTCCGCACGGTGATGCCCCAACAAGGGCCGATGACCTGTTCGATGTCCATGCCCGGCGGCGGATCGAAAGTCGTCAGGATGGGGATCGAATGGGGAGCGATGCGCATGGACATCAGTTGGCCTCCGATTCACCTTTGTGCACTTGGTACAGCCCCTCGATGAGTCCGCCATACATCTGATTGACGACCCGGCGCTTGATTTTCAGGCTGGGGGTCAAGGCGCCGTTCTCGACGGTGAGTTCATCGGACAGGATCGAGATTTTTTTGATGCGTTCATAGTTCGACAGGGTGGCGTTGATCTTCTCGACGCGGCTCATGAGCTTGGCCATGACGAGGGGTTGCTCCACCAGTTCCCGGTGGTTGGCATAGTGGAGTTTCTTGAAGCCGGCCCAGCGTTCCAGGGAATCAAAATTGGGCACGATGAGGGCGCTAATGAAATTGCGCTGGTCCCCGATCAGCACCGCCTGGGCCACGTATTTATCGGTCTTGAGCTCATTCTCAATGGGCTGCGGCGCGACTTTTTTCCCGCCGCTGGTGATGATGAGCTCTTTCTTGCGATCCGTGATTTTCAACCGACCCATGAAATCCAATTCCCCGATGTCGCCGGTGTGGAAGTAGTCGTCGGAATCGATGGCTTCCTTGGTGGCGGCCTCGTTGTCCCAGTACCCGAGCATGACGTTGGGGCCATGGCAGAGGATCTCGCCATCCTCGGCGATCTTGAGGAAGGCCTTGCCTTCCCAGGTGTCGTAGATGGGGACTCCCACGGTGCCCGGACCCACCATGCCCAAGCGGTTGGAGGTGATGACGGGGCTGGTCTCCGTGAGGCCGTAGCCCTCCAGGATCGGGAGGCCCATGGCCCAAAAGAACTCCATCACCTTGGGCATCAAGGGCGCGCCGCCGGATACCGCGAACCGAATGAGTCCACCGGTGCGGGCTTGAATCTTCGAGAAGACCAGTTTTTTGGCGATGGCGTACTTGAGACCCAAAAATCCCGTGGGCTCCTTCCCGTTGTAGAGCAGAGGAACGACCTGTTGCCCTACGCCGTAGGCCCAGTGGAAGAGGTGGCGATTGATAGCACTGGATCCGGCCACGCCATCCATAACCTTTGCGAATATTTTTTCGTAAATGCGCGGCACGCTGCAAAGCACCGTGGGACGGACCTCCAACAGGTTGTTTGCGACGGCGTTCACGCTTTCGGCGTAGTAGATGCTCGCCCCCATGTGCAGCATCACGAAGTGGCCGGCCATGCGCTCGAAAATGTGGGTGAGCGGCAAGAAGGAAAGGCAGCGGTCATTGACTCTGACCGGCAGCACCTTCAAGGAAGCGTGGACATTCGACACGATGTTGCCGTGGCTGAGCATGGCGCCCTTGGGATCCGCGGTGGTGCCCGAGGTATAGATCAGCGTCAGCAGATCCTCAGGCTTGCGCTCCTGGCCCCAGCGCCTCACTTCAGGACGGCGGGCCGCTTGGGCCTGACCCTCATGGATGAGTTGGGACCAGGAAAGGATCAGCCTCCCTTTGACATCAGGCCCATCGGGCGCCTTGATGATCTCGGGGATCTCGCCGTCCATGAGCACGGCGATTTCAAGGTTGGGCAGGTTCGGCCATTGTTCCAGCACCTTGTCCAGTTGCTCCCGGTCGGAGCAGAACACCCAGCGGGAGTTCGAGTTGTTCAGGATGAAGGCCGCCTGGGTGGCGATGAGGGTGGAGTAGATAGTGGCCGTGGGCAGGCCCGAAATGGCGCAGGCATAGTCCGTCATGGCCCATTCCGGGCGGTTCTCGGAAAGGATGGCCACGTGATGCCCGGGCCGGAGGCCGCGGTCGTACATCGCCAGCGCAAGGTGCTCGACGGCGGCCTTTAAATCGCCGCTGGAGATGGGGACATAGTGCCCATTCATTTTCGCAGCCATCACGTCGGGCAAGTCGTGATCTATCCCGGCATAGAATAGTTCAGCGATGGTCGTGACGGATTCATTCACCGCGAGGGCTCCAAGATGGATGGGGTGATGGCATGGTAACAGGATGGCGTCCCCCACTCCGCTGACCGAATCCGTTCAGGCTTTCCACTTGGAACAGCGGGCCCGGGGTGTTTCCAAGCATACGGCGCGAGCCCAGCAAGGGGATTTGGAAAAACTCGTAGCTCATGCCGTAGACGCGAAATGGCCGGGCTGGGACGTGAGCCCGCGCACCCTACGGCGCTACGCGTTGGAGCTAGGCGAGCGGGGTCTGGATCCCGCCAGCCAGGCGCGGATCCTTTCCACCGCGCGGGGCTTTTTTCGCTGGCTGTGGGACACCGGTCGCATCCCCATGAATCCAGCCTCGGGTCTGCGGAATCCCAAGCAAGCCATCAAGCTGCCGGCCTTCTTGACTGAGGGCGAAAGTGCTTCTCTGTTGGCTTTGCCTGAGCCCGTGGATTTCCCCACGGCGCGGTTGCGATGCCTGCTGGAGCTGCTCTACGCCTCTGGGTTGCGAGTCTCGGAATTGGTGGGGCTGGATTTGCAGGACGTCTTTTTCGAGCAGCGCACCTTGCGCGTGCTGGGCAAGGGGAATAAGGAACGCCTGGTGCCCTTCCATCCCGAAGCCGCCGCGATCCTGGAGACCTATTTGCAATTCAGGCGCGCGCATTTGGCGGAAAAGGACCTTGCTCTAAAACCACCGACGGCCGCGATTTTCCTCAATGTGCGGGGTGGCCGCCTCACGGCCACCAGCGTCCGCAATCTTTTGCAGAAGGCCGTGGAAGGCGCCGCCCTGCGCGCCCACATCAGCCCCCACGCGCTTCGCCACAGCTTCGCGTCCCATCTTCTGGCCCGCGGCATGGATCTCCGCGCCATCCAGGAATTGCTGGGCCACGCCAGCCTCAGCACCACTCAGCGCTACACCCATCTCGATCTGGAGCAGCTCTCGAAGACCTATGACTCGGCGCATCCGCGAGCAAAAAAGTCATGAGCCACGAGGTATGAGGTACGCGTCAATCCGATCTTCTTCATCGTACCTCGCCCCTGAGTCAGGGCGCTGGCCTCGCTTGCACGAGGTCCCCTTCGTGCAGACCCCAGGAACCCATCAGGTCCTTGGATATCGCCAGGGTGAAATCGTTCATGCCGGTGACGAATTGAACGGGTTCCACTGCGGGGCCGTTGGGCCACACTACCCGCACGTTGGTGATGGGCCCTACCGCGTAAGGATCATGCTGGCGCCAATGGGCCTCTAGGGATTTTGGGGCTTCTAAGTGATCACCCTTTTTAAAGAAGCCGGTCTTCAACACCACGACATTCACCTGGGCCTCGGGCTGAAACACTTTGAGGCGCCCAGCGTCCCACAGGATGCTCGCGGCTTGCAGCACCGCCACCTCGTTTTGTTCCGTGGTGGCCATGACGTCCAGGAAGTCCCGGTAGCCATCAAAAAAAGGTAGGATCTTCCGGTCTTCCGCATAGATCTTGATGCCCTGCAGCAGGGCCTCGCCCTGGACCGTCGGCCATGGCACCGCCTTGAGGGTTGGAAAGATGCTCCGCAGGCGCTTCCGCGAGTCGGAGGTGCGCGCGGATTCCATCAGCAGGTCCGGTACTGAACGGCGGATGCTATTGGGGGACTGCACCTTGGTGGCGATGAATTCGAACTCGCCCTTCTCCCATTCCAAGATTTCGAAGGCCGCCATCTCCCCTTTGCTATGGGGGGTCTCCGCGTGGATGACTTCCCCGTTCACCACGAAGAGGGTCCCCGCGATTTTTCCAGAGTTGACATTCAGCAGGCCCGTCTTCTTGTTCACATGCAGCAGCTGGGCCACGTCCGTCAAGGAGATGCTCTGCAGATTTCCCCGGAGGTTCGACATCAGTCGGTCTCCCCGAGCAGCTCCCGGACGATCATCAGGATGCGATCCCGTCCGAAGGGTTTCACCGCGTAGAGGTCCGCCCCCATTTGCAGGCCCTCCTTCCAGTGGGCCTCCGTTTCCAGGCCGGTGAGCATGACGACTTTGGGGCCTTCGGGAAAGCGCTTGATGAAGGCACACAGCTCATGGCCGCTCTCGCCGGGAAGATCCACGTCAAGGATGGCCAGGTCCACCTTTTCGGTCGCGAGCAGTTCCCGGGCGGGCTCCGTGCTATCGGCTGAAAGCACGCGGTAGCCCTCGATGGAGAGCATGTCCCGCAGAAGGCCCACGACCTCTGGTTGGTCGTCCACCACGAGGATGGTCTTCATGCGACGCCTTCGATGGCAGCCAGCATTTCCCGGACGGCCCGCTCCATGCCCACGAACATGGCCCTGGCCACGATGCTGTGGCCGATGTTGAGCTCTTCGATTTCAGGAATGGCGGCGATGGACTCGACGTTGCGCAGGTTCAGCCCGTGGCCCGCCAGCACCCGCAGGCCCAGGTTCGCGGCGCGTTTGGCGGCATCGCGCAGGCGGCCCAATTCCAGGCTGGGATCGCTGCCGAATGGGATGTCGGAATAAACGCCGGTGTTCAACTCCACCGCGTCCGCTTCGAGTTTGGCCGCCATCATCACCTGCTCCCGGGAAGGATCGATGAAGAGACTTACCCGGATATCCGTGGCCCGCAACTCTCGAATGATCTGCCGCAAGGGGGCCTGGAGAAAAATGGCATCGAGCCCGCCGGTGGTGGTGAGTTCCTCGCGGGTCTCCGGTACCAAGGTCACCATGTAGGGCTTGGGACCGATGATGGATTCCAGGGCCTCGGGGGTGGCGGCGCACTCCACGTTCAGGGGCAGGGAGAGGACTTCCTTCAGCACCCGCAGATCCCGGTCTTGGATATGGCGCCGATCCGCTCGCAAATGAACCGTGATGCCATGGGCGCCGGCGCTTTGGGCTGCCAGGGCCGCCGCCACGGGCTCAGGCTCCCGGCCGCCTCGCGCTTGACGCAGGGTTGCCACGTGGTCGATGTTCACACCCAGGCGTGGGCTCACCGTTTTCTCCCGCGGTTGCTCATGGAATCAGCATTTATCAAAACTTCACCCTAACAGGAAATGACCATGGTTTTGGGCGCTCCCGTCAGGACAGAACCCCGTGTCCTGTCCCCGATTCCTCTAAGATCCGGCGCCGACGGCCCATGCGCCAGCCCTGAATGGTAAGCAGGGGGCCCAGCAGCATATAGGTCAGCCCCGCGAAGCCCCCTTTGTCCCGGCTCAGGGCGGTGATCAAGATCGAGAGCAGGGCTACGGCGCCCCCCGTGAGGTGCCGCTGCATCATGTCCCTGGTGTCGTGGAGTTCCAGGGGACTCAATTTCAGCGCGGAGCGCTCCCCAAAGGCATGGCGGTACATCAGGAAGCCCACGGCGCTCACCGCCAAGTATCCGAAGCCGTAGATGACCATTAGTTTCTTCATGTCGCCGGCAGTGGCGATGGCGTCGGTGGAAATGTGCCACACGAGGCCATCCACAAGGTAGGCGAAGAGGAATTTCATGGGATAGACATAGAGCAGCACCACGAAGATCAGGACCATGTTCAGAAAGATCGTGTAGGGATCCGTCAGCCCGTAGCGCCGGTTGAAGCGATAGTGGTCGTACCAGATGAGAATTAAAAACGAGAAGCAGATGGCGAAGGCCAGGAAGCCGCGCATGGCATGGAACAGTTCCGCAGAGCTTTTCGGCACCTCCAGGGACACCACCAGCAAGGTGACCGCGAAGGCGAACACCGCATCCGTGAAGGCCTCCAGGCGATTGATCTCGGTGCCCCGGTGCCTGAAGGCATGAGGATCGGGATCGCTGGATTTCGGGTGGGACATGGGCACTCCGGGTGGGGGCTGGGCTATAGCTCCAGATCCTTGCGGGCTGCAGCTTCCAAGCGGTTCATGGCTTCAGCCAACAGGGCCTCGGTCTTCGCCTCGGCCATCAGGCGAAGCTTGGGTTCCGTGCCCGACCATCGGATCACCAGGCGCAGCGAATTCCCGTGCTCGGTTTCAAGGCTGCGCGCGGTTTCAGACAATGCCGCGCACTGCGCCACCGGTATGCGTTCCAAGGCCTGAAGGTTGGTGAGACGCAGGGGCCACGGCTTGAAACGCCAGGACCACCGCTGGTCCGCGGGGCGCCTTTTGAGGGCGCGGAGCACGGCGATGGCGGTGGCCAAGCCGTCTCCAGAGGGTCCGCTGCGCTTCTGGATGAGATGTCCCGAGGCTTCTGCCGCCAGGTCCCATCCACGGGCCCTTAGTTCACGCAGCAGAAATTTGTCTCCGACGGGCGTGCGGACAAAGGCTACGCCCCGTTCCGTGAGCGCGCTTGCCAGAGCCCCGTTGGTCATCACCGTGCCCACGACGCCGGGGACTTCTTCGCCCGCATCCAGGCGGTCCTGAACCAACAGCCACAACATCTGGTCCCCATCCACCAGCTGGCCTTCTGAATCCACCAACAAGCAGCGGTCACCATCCCCATCAAAGGCGACTCCCAGCTCGGCCTTGGCGGCTTTCACGGCCTTTTGGAGGGCTCCCAAGTGGGTGGATCCCACGTCCACATTGATGCGATCTCCATTTGCGGGCACGCCGATCCAACTTATGTTTCCCCGCAATGCCATGGGTGCGAAGGGAGCCGTGGCGCCATGGGCGCAATCCACCGCGATGGGAAAGTCATCGGGCAATTCTACGGAGCCCAAGTGCTGTAAATAGCGCCCCATCGGGCCGTGCTCGGCATGCAGGAGGGGCATGGTGGAATCGGGCACATCCGCCTTCTCGAAAGCGGACTCGAGGGCGGATTCCTCGTTCTCCGTCAGCTTCTCACCCTGGCCGTTGAACCCTTTGATGCCGTTGTCTTCGGGGGGATTGTGGCTGGCGCTGAGCATGACCCCCCAGCTTTGGGGAGTCTGCTGGGTGAGCCACGCCACCGCGGGGGTGGGGACCATGCCGAGAATGATGGTGTGAAAGTCACCGAGCCCTTGGACGAAAGCCTGGGCCATGGGGGCGGAGCTGATGCGGGGGTCCCAACCCAGGATGAGGGTCGTGATGCCTTTGCTCCGGGCCACCTCTCCCCAGGCTTGGCCCCAACGGGCCACTTCTGCGAGGCCCAAAGGGGGATGTAAGGCGCGGCCTCGGATGCCATCGGTGCCGAAGTATTTGAGAGTCATCCCGCTAAGGTATCGCGTGTGTGCGGAAGACGCGATAGCCCCAGGCCTGGGCGTCGGTGTGGGCCGTTGCGGTCAGGCCGTCCCGCTGATCCGGCGCCATCTCGGGCGTTCCGTCGCGCCAGGCGAGAAATCGCTTTCGGGAAAGCCCGAGGCAGATCCGATGCAAGGGCCAATCCAGCATCTTCGGAAGGGTGGGCAACGCGTTCCAAAGGGCCAGGTCCTCGTTGAAGGTGGTGCCGAATCCAAAACCGGGATCCAGCATCACGCGATCCGGCGCGATGCCCTGGGCAGCCAGGCGGCGTTTCAGAGCCGTCATTTCGGCAATGATTTGATCGGCGCTGGATTGCCCACCGTTTCCATACTCCGGCATAAAAAAGTGATCCGCGCTCCGGCGGCTGCGCATGGCGATGAGCCCGCAGCGTGAATGCTTAACCAGATCCATCATCGCGGGATCTGAAAAGCCGGTGACATCGTTGATGACTGAAGCGCCCATGGCCAAGCCCTTCGCGGCCACATCCGCATGGCGGGTGTCGAGACTCAGGGGCATTTCCGGCAGAGCCTGGCGAAGGGCTTCCAGCACGGGCTCCAGTCGTGACCACTCATCTTGGGGTGAGACGGGATGTGCGCCGGGGCGCGTGCTTTCCGCACCCAGATCCAGCATCTTCGCCCCGGCGGCCGCAAGCCTGCGGGTCTGCCTCATGGCCGCGTCGGGACGATCGAACTGCCCGCCATCGCTGAAGGAATCGGGCGTGAGGTTCAGGATGCCGATGAACAAAGGGCCACTCACGAGGAGTGGCCCTTGCGACAGTTCCCAGGTTTCCGATACCAAAGCATCATTCCGGGCTTCACGCCGGATTGAGCGCCGGATTCAGGCCTGGATCCGATCCCTTCTCATCCACCGTGGGGGAAGCGGGGCCACCAGCGCCACCCGTGCCCGGTGCGGCGCGGGGGGGCAGGGTGCCGCCCTTCATGAGCAGGTCCACGTCGTTGCCATCCAGGGTCTCGCGCACCAGCAGGGCCTCGGCGATGGCCACCAGGGACTCGCGCTTTTCAAGGATCAGCAACTTGGCCCGCTCGTAGTTGCGCATGACGATGTCGTGCACTTCCGCATCAATGACGCGGGCGGTGTCCTCGGAGAAGTTCCGCTGCTGGCTGAAGTCTCTTCCCAGGAAAATCTCTTGCTGGCCGTTGCCGAAATTCAAGGGGCCGAGTTTCTCGCTCATGCCATATTCCGTAACCATGGCCCGGGCCATGTCCGTAGCCTGCTGGATGTCGTTGCTGGCGCCGGTGGAGAATTGATTGAAGAAAACTTCCTCGGCGATGCGGCCACCCATGGAGATGGCGATGCGGCCTTCCATGAATTCCTTGGTGGTGTTGTAGCGGTCCCCCACGGGCAACTGCCAGGTAACGCCCAGGGCGCGTCCCCGGGGAATGATGGTCACCTTGTGCAAGGGATCAGCGCCCTGCACCGTGACCGCCAGAACCGTGTGCCCCGCTTCGTGGTAAGCGGTAATTTTTTTGTCGTCGTCGGTCATCACCATGGAACGCCGCTCAGAGCCCATGTAGACCTTGTCCTTGGCGTTTTCGAAGTCCGACATCTCCACCCATTTCTTGCTGGTGCGGGCTGCATAGAGGGCGGCTTCGTTGCAGAGATTCGCCAGGTCCGCACCCGCGAATCCAGGCGTTCCGCGGGCGATGACTTCCAGATCCACGTCGGGGGAGAGGGGAATCTTGTTGGCGGTATGGACCTTTAAAATTTCAAAGCGGCCCTTCACGTCCGGGCGGTCCACCACCACGCGGCGATCGAAGCGGCCGGGGCGCAGGAGAGCTGGATCCAAAACATCCGGCCGGTTGGTGGCGGCGATGAGGATGACGCCCTCGTTGCCTTCGAAACCGTCCATTTCCACCAGCAATTGATTCAAGGTCTGCTCGCGCTCGTCATGGCCGCCGCCCAGGCCGGCGCCACGATGGCGGCCCACGGCGTCAATCTCATCGATGAAGATGATGCAGGGCGCGCTCTTTTTGCCTTGTTCGAAAAGATCTCGGACGCGGGAGGCGCCGACGCCCACGAACATCTCCACGAAATCTGATCCAGAAATGGAGAAGAACTGCACCTTGGCTTCGCCCGAGATGGCCCGGGCCAGAAGGGTCTTGCCGGTCCCTGGAGGCCCCATCAGCAACACGCCCTTGGGAATCTTGCCCCCGAGCTTCACGAATTTGCCCGGGTCCTTCAGGAAATCCACGATCTCTTTCAGCTCTTCCTTGGCTTCCTCGCAACCCGCCACATCCGCGAAGGTGATGCGCTTGTTGGAACTGGAGAGGCCCTTAGCGCGGGCCTTCCCGAAGGAGAGGGCCTTGTTCCCGCCGGATTGGGCCTGGCGCATGAACACAAACCAAAGCACCACAAAGACCAGCAGGGGACCCCAGAAGATCAGCAGATACATGAACTGGTTGTCCGAGGGCTTGGTGGCCTTGAATTCATCGAGCTTGGGGGGCTCTTCCTGGCGCCAGCTGAGGA
>JANXXC010000121.1 GCA_025350765.1 Holophagaceae bacterium
CGATCACGCCAGCATCACCGTGCCCCAGATTATTGCGATGGTGGACAGGCACCTTAGCCAAGCGAATCAGAAGTTGGATATGGTCATCATTGATTATTTGCAACTGCTGAGCAGTCCCGAGAGTTCCAGGGCGGCCAAACAAAATGAGGCGGTGCGCATCGGCGAAATTTCCCGAGGACTCAAGTTGCTGGCCAAGGATCACGGTCTACCCGTGGTGGTGCTCTCCCAGCTCAATCGAGAAGTAGAACACAGGACGGGTGGTCGTCCACAGCTCTCGGATCTCCGAGACTCAGGCGCCCTGGAGCAGGACGCGGACATGGTTGCGTTCATCCATCGCCGCACGAATCCGGGACCGGGCAACGAAGACCCTGAGAATGAGGCTGAGCTGATCATCGCCAAACATCGCAATGGTCCGACGGGCAGCATCCCCCTTTATTTCGAGGGTGAATACGCAACCTTCCGTGAACTAATTCGCGAGAGTGGACCCACGCACTGATAGGCCTCCTTGCAATGGCCTATCAGTGCGTGGATGGACCTACTCCAGGCCAAAGGCTCCCGTTTCCAATTCCTTTTTGACGACGCTCATGAATTGATCAGCGACCGCACCGTCCACGATGCGGTGATCGAAGCTGAGGCCCGAATACATCATCTGGCGGATGGCGATGGCATCGCTGCCGTTCTCGTCGGTGACCACTACGGGCCGCTTGACGATGCCGCCGATGGACTGGATAGCGACTTGGGGTTGGTTGATGATGGGCAGGCCGAAAATGTCGCCGAAGACGCCGGGATTCGTGATGGTGAAGGTCCCGCCGCTGATCTCGTCGGGCACCAGTTTTTTGCTGCGGGCACGGTCTGCCAGGTCATTCAGCGAACGGGCCAGGCCGCCCAAATTCAGGCTGTCCGCGTGCTTGATCACCGGGACGATGAGGCCCCAGTCCAGGGACACCGCGATGCCCAGATTGATGTCCTGCTTGTAGACGATGTTGTCGCCGTCCACGGAGGCGTTCACTACGGGGAAGGCCTGGAGGCCCTTGATGACCGCCTTCATGATGAAGGGCATGAAACTCAGCTTGGTGCCGTAGGAATCTTCGAAAGCTTTGCGGTGCTTCGCGCGCAAGCGTGCCACGTTGCTCATGTCCATCTCGAAGACCGTGTAGACATGGGGGCTCACGCGCAGTTTGGAATTCACCATGTTGTCCGCGATGAGTTTTCGCATGCGGCTCATGGGCTCGATTTTCACCCGCTCGCCCGCGCTGAAGGCGGGGACATGCGGCGTGGGTGGCACGGCCAGGCCCGGCACGGCACCCAGGGTTGGGGCGCTGGGATCGTGGGTGGCAGCCATTCTTGGCATATCCCCCGACGTGGGCGCGGCGACCGCAGTCGCAGGTGCGGTGCCCCGCTTGGAAATGAAGGCTTCAATGTCCTCTTTTGTAACGCGACCCTGCTGCCCGGTGCCTGACACCTTGGAAAGGTCCACGCCGTGCTGCTTGGCCATCTCCCGGACCAGGGGCGATGACTTGGTCCGCAGGCGGCCTTCAAGGCTGTTGTCGTCGTCCTCCGTGCTCATGGGATGCACCGGGGCGGCGATCTTGGCATCGCCTGGGGGCGCCGATTCCGGCGTTGATGTGGCTGCTGCGACGGTTCCTTTTCCAATCTCGGAGGCGTCACCGAGCCGCGCCACCACGCTGCCTACGGGCACGGTGATGTTCACATCCACAAGGATTTCAAGGACGGTTCCCGCGATGGGCGAGGGAATTTCCGCGTCCACTTTGTCAGTGCTGATTTCGTAGAGCGTTTCATCTTTGCCGATGGTTTCACCGACCTTGCGATGCCATTTCAAAATCGTGGCTTCGGCGATGGATTCCCCCATCTGGGGCATGACGACATCAAAGGCCATGGTGTTCTCCTCAATTGAGTTCAGGCGGGGTTTTTAGGTGGTGATCCGTGAGCTGCTGAAAGGCGTGGGCAGTTTCCAAAAGCTTCACATCCGAAAGGGATGGTGCGATGAGCTGCACACCCACCGGAAGGCCTTCCAGGAAGCCCCCGGGCATGGAAAGGCAGGGCAGGGCCGCCAGCGGGGTGGTCACGGTGTAGGCATCCGCTAAGTACATGGCCATGGGATCAAGGGTTTTGTCGCCGATGGGGAAGGCCACGCCAGGGCTGACGGGGGTGGCGATGATGTCCACTTTTCCAAAGGCATCTGTGAAGTCTTGGGTGATGAGCGTCCGGGCCTTCAGCGCCTTCATGTAGAAGGCGTCGTAGTAACCCTTGGAGAGGCAGAACGCACCCAAGAGGATGCGACGTTTCACCTCAGGCCCGAAGCCGCTTTCACGCGTTGCAGACATCATCCCCGCAAGGCTTTCCCCGGGCTTCCGCGCACCGTAGCGTACACCGTCGAAGCGGCTCATGTTGCTGCTCACTTCGGAGGTGCAGATCAGGTAGTAGGTATCAATCGCGTAAGCCGTATGAGGCAAGGAAACTTCGATGATTTCAGCCCCTTCGCGCTCAAAGACCCGCAGCGCGTTTTCGAGGGCGGATCGCACCGCTGGATCCAGGCCTTCTCCGAAATATTCTTTGGGGAGCCCGACGCGCAGACCCTTGAGGGGCGCAGGTTTCAGCGAAGCGAGTCGCTCCATGCCGGGCAAGTCCACGCTGGTGGAATCGTGGCTATCCCTACCCACCATCACGCTGAACCCGGCTGCCACGCCCGCTGCGCTGCGTGCCACCGGGCCCACCTGGTCCAGGCTGGAGGCCATGGCGGTGACGCCGTAGCGGCTCAGCACGCCGTAGGTAGGCCGCAGCGCGGTGACATTGCAAAAGCTCGCCGGGAGCCGCACGGAACCGCCGGTGTCGCTACCCAGCGCGAAGGGCGCGTAGCCAGCGGCCACACTAACGATAGACCCGCTGCTGCTGCCACCGGGTACTCGGCGGATGTCCCAGGGGTTCCTGGTCGGACCAAAGGCGCTGTATTCGCCGCTGCTGCCCATGGCGAACTCATCCATGTTGGCCTTGGCGATGGGGATGGCGCCCGACTCAAGCAGGCGTTTGACCACGGTGGCGTCGTAGGGAGCCCGATAGCCCTCCATGATCTTGGAGCCATTGGACACCGGTAGGCCGCTCCAGTTCAGGTTGTCCTTGAGAACCATCGGTAGACCCAACATGGTTCCGCGTTCGCCATTCTGGAGGCGGGCATCGGCCGCGCGAGCCATTTCCAGGCTTCTTTCCGGGTCAGTGAAAGTGATCGCGTTGAGCTTGGCGTCATAGCGACCGATGCGATCCAGGCAAACCCGCACCAAGGCCTCGGAGGAGAGGTCACCCGAGGCGAGCCCCTCGCGAATCTCCCCAAGCGAACCCATGCCAAGCGTGGCGGCCATTCTGCGTCTCCAAGCCAACCAGTGTGCCATCACGCTTGGAGAATGTCCTGTCAGGAAGCTATCATTGCCCTTGCTCTCTATCTTCCAACAAGAACTAGGCTACCATCCTGGTTTCAACCTCCCACCTTACGAAGCAGGCATGGCAACGCACGCATTCGGAACCACCATGAATCCGTACGACATCCTTGAGATCCGAGTAGGCGCGACCGCCGATGAGATCAAGGCGTCCTATCACCGGCTTGCCAAAATGTGGCATCCGGATCGCTTCAACGGCCCTCAAAAGGATGAGGCCGAATCCAAGTTCAGGTCGATCTCCGAGGCTTTCAATGTGCTGAAGGACCCGGAACGGCGGAGCTGGGCTGAGGAGGAGTTCGCCAATGTCCCATCGGTTCTGGGTTCCTCTCAACCCTTAGCTGCTGCCCCGCCTCAAACCAAGAGCAGCACCGTGGAACGGACTCCGGACGAATGGTTTCAAGATTCCATGAGGGCCTTCAAGGATCTGGATACGGAAAGGGCCCAGGGTCTGGTCCAATTCGCCATCCGGCAGAATCCCGACAAGGCCGACTACCACCTGTTCCTGGCGAAGCTGTTGGAAACCAAAGGAAGCGACCGGCGAGCCGTGATCAAGTGTTATGAGGCGGCCCTCAAGCTTCAGCCGAAAGATGTGGAGACCATGTTGCGCCTTGCGGAGCACTTCCAGGCGATCGGGATGCAGGCCCGTGCCATGACCCTAGTTCAAAAGGCTAGGGAAATCTCACCTAACCACAAGTTGCTGCGCAAAATGGGTATTGCCCAAATGTCGGTTCCCGAAGGGGAAAGCAAGGGCAAGGGAATCAAGAGCCTCGGGGACTTGGGCCATCAAACCAAGGCATTGTTTAACAAGATCCTGAGGAGAGGTTAACCATGCGCCTGGTGTCGGCAGGGCTCACGGACGTCGGTTGTGTCCGAAAACACAACGAGGACAGCCTTCGGATGGAGGCAGAATTAGGCCTCTTCGTTGTGGCGGACGGCCTTGGCGGCCATGCGGCGGGTGAGGTTGCCAGCAAAATCGTCGTGGACCGGGTGGCCCAATTCGTCCAGCAGACCGTGGAGAAGGACCGCACTTGGCCGCTTGAGTACGATGTCAGCCTCAATTACGACGGAAACCGTTTGAAGGTCGCGCTCCTGTTGTCCGATCAAGCCATTGTTGAGGACATTCGAAAAAACCCCGAGCGAGAGACCATGGGTTCGACCGTGGTGGCCTGCTTGGTCCAGGGGAACCGAGCCACCTTGGCCCACGTTGGGGATTCCAGAGCCTATATCCTTAATCCCGAAGGTATCCGCCAGGTAACCAAGGACCATTCGTGGGTCGCGGAACAGGTGACCCATGGGATCCTCACCCCCGCTGAAGCCCGGGTGCACCCGTTCCGGAACGTCATCACCCAGGCCTTAGGGAATGGCGGAGATCTGGATGTATCTGTCCAGGAATTCGAACTTCAGGAACTGGATCGTCTTTTGCTTTGCTCAGATGGATTGTCAGGAATGGTCACGGATACGGAAATCTGGTCCATGACCATGGCTGAAAAATCTTTGCAAGATGCAGTAAATCAACTAATTGCCAAAGCAAGAGAAAATGGGGGGGAAGATAACATCACCGCCATCTTGATCGGTTTTGGGTCGGATGAGGTTAGTCCATCTGCCTGAAAAGCTTGACGTACTCCTCCAGGACGCTATTATTTAGAACCATTCATCATCTAAGCGAGGCTCCCAGTGGGTCTTTTCGGTAGCAAAAGCAAGTCCCTTGTTGGCCTGGACATTGGCTCCAGCTCAGTAAAGGTCTGTGAACTCCAACCCATTGGGAAGGGGAGCGGACAACGTTATCGGCTCCAAAAGCTTGGCATGGCTCCAATTCCGGCCGATGCCATCGTGGATGGAGACATCATGGACAGCAATGCTGTCGCTTCCGCCATTAGGCAAGTGATGGCTGAACAAAAAATTAAATCGAAGGATGTGGCCATTTCCGTCTCGGGCCAACAGGTGATGGTCAAAAAAGTGACCTTCCCTTTGATGAGTCCCGCAGAACTTGCCGAATCGGTTCGGTGGGAGGCCGAAAGCTTCTTCCCAGCGGGCCAGGGCCTGGATTCCTACGCCTTGGACTACGCGGTTCTGGACGAGCGTGCGGCCGAAGGGAACATGGATGTTGTTCTCGTCGCCTGCCGCAAAGACAAATTGGAAGCTTATATCTCGTGTGTTGCTCAGGCAGGGGCTCGCCCTTCCGTGGTGGACGTGGACGTATTCGCTCTCCAAAATGCCTACGAAATAAATACTCCACCCGGTGGCACTGACGAGGTAGTAGCCCTCGTCAACATTGGAGCTAATTTCTCCAATCTCACCATGCTGGTCGGCAACAAATCCGTGTTCTGGCGCGACATTGCCTGGGGCGGAAATCGTTTCACCGATAAGCTCATGGAAGATTGGGGTGTGAGCCGCGAAGGAGCTGAGGCCTTAAAGCAGGGTCGGTCGGCCGAAGGCCGGAGCCCTGAAGAGGTGGCTCCCTCCCTGGCGGCCATCGGGGATGCCTTCACCGATGAGTTGAGCCGGACCATTGATTTTTTCCGCTCCAGTTTCAAGGTGGATCGTTTGGATCGCGTCCTTTTAGCGGGTGGAAGCGCCAAGGTAGCGGGTCTTACGGACGTCCTCGGGGATCGCCTTCGAGTCTCGGTGGACCGTATGAATCCGTTTCTTCTCATTGAGTTGGATGACCGAAGCGTCGATCCGGCCGCTGCCCGCGAGATCGGCTGTGGGGCAGCCGTGGCCGTAGGGTTGGCTCTGCGCCAGGTGGGGGACCGATGATCAGGATTAACCTTCTCGGAGACGCCCTGGCTCAAGGCGCGGGCAAGAAGACCGACAGGGCAGAGCCCATGCAGGTCTACGCCCAGGACGAAGGGGCAGGCCGTTCAACCTTGCCCATCGCCGGGATCCTGTTCGGACTCCTTTTTTCCGCGATCGGCGGCGTGTATTACATCTGGCTCAATAACGAGATCGATCGCGCCAATCAAAAGCGGGATCTACTTGCGAAACAGGTTGAAGAATTGAAGAAGTTCATCGATCTGGAAAAGAAATTCCGGGATCAAAAGGAATCTCTCCAGAAAAAAGAAGAGGTGATGCTCAACCTCAAGAAGACCCAAGAGCTACCGGTTCATTTCATGGAAGAGTTGGCCAACAGCCTTCCGGATGACGTATGGTTCCGCGAGATCACCCAAACCGGAATGAGCGTCACGATCAAAGGAGAGGCCCGGACATTTGAAGCCGTGGTCCTTTTCTACAACCGGATCCAAAGCCGGACAAGGTGGTTCAAGAACGTGAACTACCCCGGCAGCGCCAAGGCGGGGAACTCGATTTCCTTCACCGTCTCCTTTGACCTCCAGAATCCGGCCTGAGGTAAACAATGAATACTCAGCTCCGAAATCAAATTCTCTGGGGTGCCCTGGCAGGCATCGTCCTGAGCATCGTCATCTACTTCGTTCTGGGTGGGAAACGGGACGAACTGGTGAGCGTCCAGGCAAGCATCGATAGCCTTCAGAAGGAAGTAGACAAGGGCTTTCAGCTAAAGGCCAATTACGAAAAGCTCAAAGACGAGGTATCCAAGCAGGAGAAGCGCATTGACGACCTCATTAAGGTGATGCCGTCGGAACAGGATCGCGGCGAAATGCCGATCCGCATGAAGAAACTGGCGGACAACGCTGGAATTGATCAAAGTTCCTTCTTGCTGGAAGCTCCGATCAAGACGACGTATTACACCGAATATCCCGTGAAATTCGATTTCCGGTCCGGCTACCATTCGTTCGGCCAATTCGCCTCCTTGATTTCCGGCTACGAAAAGATCGTCAATTTGACGAATATCCAATTCAGGCGTGCGGATACAAAGTCGGTTTTCCCGGCCACTGTTTCTTGCCGCATCAGCGCCTTCGTCTACAATCCCGTCCAACCTGCATCGACTGCTGAACCCGTTGCCAAGAAGGAAAAAACCCCCGGCAAAGAAGAATGACGGAGAGAAATACATGAATCGCCTCACTCAAACCGCACTGGCTCTTACCCTGGCTTCGGGGGTATGGGTTTCAGCGCAGAAGCCTAAGCCAGGCGTGTCCGCGACGCCCGTCGCTGCGCCTGCCGCCCAGGATTCCAAGGGCGATGCCCAAGCGTCGTCGGCACCGTCTGCTCAAACCTCCCCTGAGGATCTCATCGCCCGCCGCGCGGTGCCCTACCGACCAACCATCAGCAGGGATCCCTTTTCGGCTCCATCTGATGCGGAACCTTCGACCCGGGGCGACATGGTGGATGACATCGCGGTTAAAGGTGTCATTAAAAAAGAAGGCAAGTTTTTTGCTGTTGTCACGGATAGTCGAGGAAATGTCCGCTTCCTACCTTCGGGCTACAAATTCCGCGATGGAGAGATTGTGAGTGTTGACGATAAAGCAGTCACGTTCCACCAGTGGGATCCGAATTCCACGGTGAGGACCCAATATAAAACGATCACGAAGACGTTCAAACGCGAGGAGGGTAAACGATGAATGCTCGCCTGTGTTCCTTGCTGGTCGCGGGGGGCGTGGTGCTGGTGGGGGGCCGAATTGGATCCCTTGCAGCGGCTACCCCGGAAAGCGAAGCGGCCCAGCGGGCCGTAACCCTCCAAAGGGCTTCCCTGGAATTTCAGGATGCCTTCAGGGCCCGGCTCCAAATCGACATTCCAGGTTTCGGAGGCACCCCGAAACTCCAGGTGCTCTCCAATCCGCTTCGGGTCGTTGTGGACTTGCCTGGTGTCAACCGTGGCAACCAGCTCTCCAAGAAGGATCTCGACTCTCTATCGCACCCGCTTATCCAGAAGTATCGGGTCGCCCAATTCGCGGTTTCACCCCAGCCCGTCACTCGCCTGGTTCTTGAGGTGGTTCCTGGGACTCAGGTCGCGGTTTCCAATCAACCGAACGGTGTCCAATTGGTCTTGACCCGTGGCTCGGGTGATGTCCAGGCCAGGATGGAATCCAAACCTCCCACTGGCATGACCACCATGACGCCCATGGTTCCAGCCCACAGCCCGGTCGCTGATGATTTGAAGGTTGCGGTCGTGCTCGTTCCTCCTCCGGTGACGACTGAAGTCATCACCAACCATGTGGAGCCCCTCGCGGGTGTCCCAGAGCCAGCCGCGGTTTCCAAGCCGAGCTCTGCAGACGCTCAGAGTGCTCAAATCCCTCCCCCGGCCGTTCAGGCTGTGGTGGCCGCGCCGTCCGAATTAGCTCTGGAACCCACGCCCATCACTGCTCCCGCCCAGTCTGTTGCGATCATTGCCGTCAAAGCCCCCATCGGGACCCAGGCTGCAGCCATTCCTTCGACTGTTGCTCCCGGGAAGGTTAGCCAGGTTCCAACCGTGGGCGCGCCGTACCGAATTCTTCCCACGATCACGGCCTCAGCTTTGATGCCTTCGGCTCTGACGCCCCAGCCCCAAGATGCCCGGAGCGGAAAAGATCTCGCGACGCCCGCGAGCTACGGCCAACAGGCTGGCCGGACCCTGGGTGGGCAGGAGACCCGCTACACGGGGGCTCCCATCACCATCGACATCCCCAGCGCAGATCTCGGGACCTTTCTCCGTATTATCGCCGATAGCATGCATCTGAACTTGATCATGGATCAAGACGTCACGGGCACTTACAACTTCAAGTTCACGGATACTCCTGCGGACTTGGTGCTCGACATGATCCTGAAGAACGCCGGGTTGGGCAAAGAGATCAGCCACGGTGTCCTCCGGGTGGCAAAGGTCGAAAAGCTCCAGAAGGAAGAAAATGATCGCAAGGCTCTTGATGAAGCCAAGGCCCTAGCGGGTGACCTCCAGAGCGTCACGCGCCCTCTTTCCTACGCCAAGGTGAGTGAAGTTAAGCCCATTCTTGAAAAGGTGATCACCAAACGTGGGACCCTCATCACCGATGAGCGCACCAACACCCTGATCATCACAGATCTTCCCCGCAACCTTCCCTTGCTGGACGATCTGATCGCCCAGCTGGACGTGCAGATCCAGCAGGTCGAAATCTCCGCCCGGGTCGTTGAAGCCAGCGGTAGTTTCGATAAGGCTTTTGGTGTT